>NZ_JAUOEU010000005.1:0-237199 GCF_031932105.1 Shewanella sp. SP1S1-7 | reverse complement strand
TCATCTTCGCCATCGGCACTAATTTTCTGTGTTAAATCACCGCTTGCGACTGTCACCGAAATGTCTACCGCTTCTTTCATTGGCTGCACAATGCTACGGGTTAATAATGTGGCCACGATAAATGCGGCAATCAAGGAGGCTATTATCACTACGCTGTTGAGTAGCTTACTTTCTTCGTAAGCTTGTGCGGTGACCTCGCCTTGTTTGCCTGCATATTCGGTATTTAAATCGCCAATACTGATAAGCGTTTTAGTTATTTTATCAGCTTGTAACGTCATCACTTCATCCATGATCCGTTTAGCTTCAGTCGTGTCATTGGCCTGCAGCTTACTGATCATTTGATCTTGATTCTGTAAATACAGCTCTAAATTATGACTAAAATCCTGATAGAGGGCTTGCTCACCAGGCAAACTAATTAAAGGCTCGTAGGCCTTTTGATCCGTTTCAATGTTCTCGCGAATTTGCCTTAAGGTTTCGAGCCCTTTGTCACGCTCAGCAGCTGAATCGGCGAGTAACAGACGAAATGTAAATACCCTAGCGCGCATCACGTTAAGATTGATGTTAGAAAGGGTGACGAGTGTCGGTAGGGTATTTTTTTCAATTTCTTCAGAGGAGGCGCGCATAGATGACATAGTTTGCAGCGACATGAGTCCCTGAAGTAACAAGACTAGGCCGAGTAAGCCAAAGGCAGTAATGAGTCGTGAGCCAATCTTAATTTGTCGTAACCACATAAGCGAGTCGTCCCTGTATTTAAATGAGTTCCGTCTAAGGTCGTTCTTACTGCTTTTAAGCTCATACTTTTTAATCACTGCTGTCGAGCCATGAAGCTTGAGCCAAAAGGCTGAGCTCATGCTTGCTAACGTTAAACTAACTGTTATCGTGCCGAGTCGGAACTGTGAGTTTTTGGTTTAATACACTATAGATTATATTTTCTAACTTTTTCGTTTTGGATTGTAAATTTAGCCGATTAAAAGCGACTGGCTGTAAATTAGTAAGGCTTAAACTAAGTTGTACCGTACCTTAAATATTGGCGTTAGCAAACTGTATTGCCCAATTGAGTGTGATGATGTCTGTGGTTTTATTTCGACTATCGATTAGAGTCAGGTTAGTTTGAATAAAGGTATTAACGTGATTACTATTTTAATTTTAGATAGTTAAAGTGAATTTTTGCTGGATTAATCAGGTTCTAATAAAGCAATTTAGGTCGTTAGCTTTATGCTTGATATCAGCATTTAAAGAGAGTATTCAAACCGTTAGTATTCTTTTTGTATAAAACCTTTGTAATCGACTGTTCCTTTAAGCGTTTTTATTTCTTGTGATCAGAATTGTTCGATAATAAATGGATAAATGAGACGTAAACGATTGGTGCTTATTTCTTGTCTCTTTTCTTATCTCTTTTCTTATTTATGCGAAGCGATAAATAATCAATTGTTTTGCGGTAATTCATGCCGGCTCATTTCTATTAATCGGCTGTAGGTACGGCGGAATTCAAAATTGAGTGCGCCACCTTGGTAGAGTTCGCTCAGTGGCACGTCGCAGCTGAGATAGAGACTGACATTTTGATCGTACAACTCATCAATTAAGCTGATAAAACGTCGCGCTGGGTCATCGTTGGCGGCGTAGGAGAGTTTGCGCTCGCCCGTGGCTGCGGCTTGGTTTTCACCTGTGCCGTCCTCCGTGCCGCGGGCACGGATCCAGCCTTTCACTTCGCCGCCCAGTTTAGGAACACCGCTCACCATTAAGATCTTAAATCGACTGGCGATTTCGATGTAATCGAGTTGGGATCTCGGGCCGTCACACAGGGCATAAAAGTCGAACCAAGCAACGGCGTTGTCTATGGGCTCTAAAGCGGCGCGGATCACTGGGATTTCACGGTTGCAGATGGTCAGGCTAGCATTGCTCATTCTGCTACCGCAGATACTAGTCTCACGAATACCAGAATCGCTAATGCCAACAGCGTTCATACTGAGTGTATTTGGCGTTAACCCATTCACTAGCTTGTCAAAAATCTGCTCAAAATCGAGTGTTCCGGTAATGCCAATATTGCGGGAAATCGAGGCACTCATTTCAGCGCTTTCAATGCCAATCTCGTTGTTTAATAAAGTATTGATGGCGTGCATCCTGTGGTCTTGGTTGCCATCGAGATGCAGCATTTGCGTGTGCGTTTGCAGCAATTGGATACAAGGTAAAAATCTGTGTCTCGCTAAGCCGTTCTCATATAATTGCTCAATTGGAATATTAGAGGTCGCGACCAGCACCACACCTTGTTCGAATAGGCACTCAAATAGCCCTGCGAGTATCATGGCATCGCCAATGTCTGAGACAAAAAACTCATCGAAACACAGCACCTTGCACTCTTTCGCGAGATTTTTAGCAATCAGAGTTAACGGGTCTCGTTTACCCGAATGCTCGCGTAATGCATTGTGTATCCGCGCCATAAAACGGTGGAAATGCAGTCTTAACTTGCTTTCACTTGGCAAACAATCGAAAAACAAATCCATCAGAAAGGTTTTACCGCGACCGACATCGCCCCACAGATACAAGCCTTTGATGGATTGTGATTGGGACAGGCGTGCTGAATTGGCTTGTGGCATCAACTGCTTAAATAGCATATCGAGCGCTAACACCGCCTGTTGCTGCGCGGGATCATCAACTAGATTTTCGCTCACTTTGGCGCGATACACTTCCAGTGGCGTCATCATTGGCGTTATCGATTGCGAGCTAGCGGAGTTTGAATGAGCCATGTCGGGGTCTCGTTGGCGGTTGTTTTAGGTGTTTACTGCAGTCAGTGTGTGCTTTAGCTTGGATTAAGTGCGATATCAGCGCTCGCCTTTTGAGGCATCATGCTACTCATACTTAGGTACTCGGGAGCCATATTGCAAGATGCTCAGGGTAACATAGTCGCTGGCGTGACTTAAATCCCGCTCTGAGGCTTAGGTCAAATACTAAACGAAACCAGTGCTTTATTCTCGGGGACTTTTACCTTAACATCTTTGTCACAAAAATAATGATATGGAATGAATCCTATGGCTAGCAAAGGCAATGGCATTACTTTTATCAGTGCACAAACCTCGATTGAGGGTGACATCCAGTTAGAGAGCACGGCATTAATTGCGGGTAAATTGCAGGGCAAGATTGGTTCAGCGGGACAAATTAAGATCGAACTTGGCGGCGAGATCTCCGGTGAAGTCAGCTGTGATGAGTTGCGGGTGTGCGGCGTATTTAGTGGTCGAGTCTGTTGTAATAAGTTGATTATTACCAGTTCTGGTGTGGTTGACGGTGAAGTTGCAAGCCATCAGATGGAGATTTACGAAGGCGGCCAGTTTATTGGTCAGCGGATTAAAGGCCCTGAGCTTGATGCCTTGCCTGACATGCTAAAAGCGATCGCCCCAGCGGCTCAACGCTCGGATGCGCACCTATATGCCAGTGAGAGCGGTTCATTAAGAGGCGATAATCGGGCGATTCGCCCTTGGTTGTATGTTGCTGCTGCAACTGTCGTCATCGCCTTGGGCTTTAGTTTTGGACCCGAGCCATTGCGTGAGTGGTTACCGAATGTGAGTGATAGTCCGCTCAATACTGAAGTGTCTCCCGTGGCACAGGGGCTAGATGCTGAAAAGGCTGCCAATCCATTACTGACTGAACAAACGACTGCGCCAGATACCGCGAATGCCGACAATACGGCGGCGTTATCCGCAGATCCCGATCCGCTGGCTTTATCGCAGGATTCGGCGATGGAAGATTTACAGCAGATGGAACAAGGCCATGCACAGATGGCGCAGGGTGATAATGGCACCGCGCCCGCCAGCGAGAATGCAGGCAATAAGCTCTGATTGCTAAGCGAAAGCTCGAATCTATTCGCTTGAATCAATTATCTCGAATAAATAGGTACTCGCATCGTTGGGTCGAGCATTTGGTGTTTTTTGTTCGAGCATTCTTATTTGCTCATCGTTGCTAATGCTTATCGCCGAAATCCAGCTCAATCCTACTCAATCTCTCTTCAAGTATTGTTGCTAGTTCCCTCAGAAGCGCTTAACGGCGCTTTGCTTTTATGGATGGCTTCTAGCTTAATTTAACGTTCCAAGGGTAAATCCGTCCTATTTTTATGCTATTTCACTCATCTGTTAACATTCAGCGTCCGCTAATATTCCTGTCATATTTTCATTGAGTTATCTCTCATTCTTACCCGTTTTGTGCACTTCAAGCCGTTTCCCTTGAGTTAAGTTTATTTTGTTCATGAACTTTATGATTTTTAGTCACCTTAAGTCCCTTAATGAAGATTAAGTGCGTTAAATATCTTTAACGAAATGTTAACGATACATTTCATCCTCTGGGCGAGGAAGTAGTCCGTCACAGACCTGACACAATTCTAATAACACAGGCATTCCCACAGGGAATGGCAGACTGCAATACAGGAGGCATTGATGCCTAGATTGACCTTACTTGCCGCGGCAACCGCTGTGGCCTTTACTGGTTTTGCGAATGCGCAAGACTTAACGCCACAAGAGCTTCAAGCACAACTCACCCAATTGACTCAAGAAGTTAACCAGCTAAAACAACAGCAGGCAGCGAATGCCACTGCGACTCCATCTAAGCCTAGCGCGCCAGCTTTTGAGATAGGTGGTCGCATTCAACTCGATTACAACCTCTTCAATGGTGCCTATAACGCCGAACATAACGGCAGTAGCGCGCAGGATATTTTCCCCCGCCGAGTCCGTACCTTTGTTGAAGGCGAATTACAGGATTGGGATTACAAGCTGTTGCTTGAATTTGCTGAGAATACCGCTGAAATCGTCATGGCTCGGATGCGTTATTCGGGTTTTGAGAATGGCCCTAAACTGCAATTTGGTAAGTTGCGTGAGGATATCAGCCTTGATGCGCTCACCAGCAGTAATCACATTGCGCTGATCGAACGTTCTAGCCTCGCCGATACTATGTCGCCGTACTTCCGCTGGGGTGTTTCTGCCTATCAATATTTCCCCAGCACAGGTTTACGTTACGCCTTGGGTGTTTATAAAAACGATGCCTTTGGTAGCGATGGCAAAGATGAAACTGATGATTTGAACTATGCCCTGAGCTCGCGAGTGACTTGGTCACAGGCCAAAGAACCGGGCCAAGTGCTGCATGCAGGCTTGTGGTACTCAGCGCGTCAAATGGGCGGCGATGACTTGTCTGCCAGCTTTGCTCGCGGCGAACTGCGCGAGACTAATACTCGCCTGATTAACTATGTCGCCGGTGGTGAAACCGCAGCGATTGATAATCTAAATCAAGCGGGTTTAGAGCTGGCATTTCAACATAATGGCTTGTTGTTGCAGGGCGAATATGCCCAGCGCAGTTTAAACACCCAAGATCCTCAGTCAGTGCTCGATGGTGAGCGTTATCAGGCGTATTACCTGCAGGCGAGTTACTTCTTAACGGGCGAACAGCGCAGCTATTCCAAGGGCAGCGCGGTGTTTTCTCAGCCTAAGGGCGTAACCGATGCATGGGAATTGGCGGCACGTTTTTCTAGCGTGGATGCGAGCTCCGACTTCCAAGGTACTAAAGCTCAGACCTATACCTTAGGCGTGTCTTACTACTTTAATCCAAAAATCAAAGTGATGGCTAACTACATCCATTCTTCCGTCGATGGCGCTGGCACGATTGCCTTAGTCGGCAATGAAGATGTGGGCGATGCCTTTGCTGCCCGTTTGCAATACGTGTTTTAGGAGTAATGAATCATGTTGAAAATGAAATCTTTAGTCATGAGTGCGCTGTTACTTGGTGCCTCTGGCATGGCGAGTGCTGATATCCACTTTATCATTCCTGGCGGTCCAGGCGGTGGTTGGGATACCACGGCGCGCGGCGTCGGTGAAGCCTTAGTGAAGTCGAAAATTGATGGTAATGCCTCTTTTGAGAACCTCTCGGGTGGCGGTGGCGGCCGTGCAATAGCCTCTATGATCAAATCGAAAAACAAACAGGGCGATATTTTACTGGTTAACTCGACTCCAATTGTGCTCCGTGCACTTTCTGGGCAAATCCCGTTTAGTTATCGTGATTTAACGCCGGTTGCAGGCATAGTCGCCGATTACGGTGCCTTTGTGGTGCGTAACGATTCACCGTTGAAAACCTGGGACGATGTGTTGGCGGCCTTTAAGGCGGACCCACAAAGATTCAATATCGCTGGCGGCTCGGCGCGCGGCAGTATGGATCACTTAGTTGCGGCGCAAGCGATTGCGGCGGCGGGCTTAGATGGCGGTCGTTTACGTTATGTTCCCTACGATGCGGGTGGTCAAGCTAAGGCTGGCTTACTCTCGGGCGAAGTCGATTTATTGTCGACGGGATTCAGTGAAGCTTTAGAAATTGCGGGCAGTGGTCAAGGTCGGATCCTTGCTATGACGGCGCCAGAAATCGTTGCCGAGCATCCAGAGGTTCCGACGATTAAATCCCTCGGTTATGACATGACGTTTACTAACTGGCGCGGCTTTTTCGCGGCACCTGATACGCCTAAAGCCAAAGTTGATGAGTATGTGGCCAAGTTTGCGGCGCTGATTAAGACGCCAGAATGGGAACAAGTGCGTGCCCGTAATGGTTGGATCAATCTGTTTGAACCCCAAGCCGAATTCATTAAGTCATTGGAAGCACAGGAGCAACAGCTTAAAGCCACTATGTTGCAACTGGGCTTTATTAAGTAAGGAGTGACAGATGTTGAATCGTGATCTGCTTGGTTCCTTGCTATTTGTCGCCGTGTTTACCGGATATGGCGTGCTGGCATGGCAAATTCCCTTATTGCCGTTTGAAGAATTTGAAGTCGTGACGTCTTCCACTATGCCGAAGATTTATGCTGCCATGGGGCTGATGTTTAGTCTGTTTTCTCTGGTTGCTGTCTTGCTGAAAGGAAACACGGTTCAACAGCGGGGGGCGCTGCTGACTAAAGCCGCCTTACAACAAACCGCGGCGCTGATTGTGCTGATGGTCTTGTATGCCGCCGGACTCGAACCGTTGGGGTTTGTTGTCGCTACCTTATTGTTTTTGGTCGCTGGATTTTGGTTGATGGGAGAGCGCCGCTTTAAGATTTTGCTGCTCGCCTCTGTGCCCGTGGTGTTGGTGTTCTGGGTGTTGATGACGCAAGTCTTAGGTATCTACTTGGCCTCAGGTTCTCTTTGGAGTTAACTATGTTCGATGCAATGTTTATTGGTCTATCGACCGCGTTTGAATTGCAAAACCTCATGTATGTGGTCTTAGGCTGCTTGGTCGGCACAGTGATCGGTATGCTGCCGGGATTAGGGCCGATCACAGCGATCGCTCTGATGATCCCAGTGACTTACAGCATTGGCCCCAGCTCAGGGATGATCTTAATGGCGGGCGTGTACTACGGCGCTATTTTTGGTGGGTCGACTTCATCAATTCTGATCAACGCACCGGGCGTAGCAGGAACGGTTGCGACGTCATTCGATGGTTATCCGATGGCGCAAAAAGGTATGGCGGGCAAAGCATTAGCGATTGCGGCCTATGCTTCGTTTACCGGCGGCACTATCGGCGCCATCATGTTGATGGTCGCGGCGCCATTATTAGCGCAAGTATCTCTGAGCTTTCAATCGGGCGATTATGTGGTCTTGATGTTCCTCGGTTTGACGGCCATTGCAGCGTTTTCGAATCGTGGCGATTTCCTCAAGGCCATGATGATGACTCACTTAGGTTTGTTGCTCTCGTCAGTGGGGATCGATCCTTTCTCGGGGATGGAACGCTTCACCTTCGGTCAGCCAGATTTACTCGATGGCATCAGTTTTCTGTTAATCGCCATGGCGACTTTTGCCCTGTCTGAAGCCTTAATGAATGTGATTAAGCCGCCTAAGTCGACCGAAAACATTAACTTTTCGGCGCAGCCCATTGGTAGCACTCGCTTAACCAAAGAGGAAGTGAAAGAGATAGCACCTGTGATTGGTCGCTCTTCTATTTTCGGTTTTTTGATTGGGGTATTACCGGGCGCAGGCGCAACTATTGCCAGCTTTATGGCCTACGGCACTGAGCGTAATTTATCCCGCGGCGCGAAACGCGATGAGTTTGGTAAGGGCTCGATTCGCGGTGTTGCGGCGCCTGAGTCGGCTAACAATGCGGCCTGTACTGGTTCATTTGTACCCTTATTGACCTTAGGTATTCCGGGGTCGGGTACCACGGCCATCATGCTTGGTGCATTGATCGCTTATGGTATTCAACCTGGCCCTATGTTGATGCAAGAGCGTCCAGACGTGTTTTGGTCTGTGATTATCTCTATGTATTTTGGCAATATTATTCTGCTGGTGTTGAATTTACCGCTGATCCCTTATTTTGCCAAAGTGCTGGCTTTGCCTAAGTCGATTTTGACTGTGATGATTTTGTTCTTCAGTTTGATTGGGGTGTATTTAGTCTCGTTTAATACTTTCGATCTGTTCTTGATGATAGGTTTTGCGATTGTCGCTGTGGTACTGCGTTTGCTGGCATTTCCGATGGCGCCGCTGCTACTGGGCTTCATCCTCGGTGATATGATTGAGCGTAACTTCCGCCGTGCTATGATCGCTTCCGATGGTTCTTTGAGCTTCCTGTGGGAACGCCCGCTGACGCTGACTATCTTGATTGTGGCAATTGCTATGCTGGTTGTGCCCTTGATCGGTTTTATTCGTAGTCATCGTAGTGATAAATTGGCGAAAGCCTCTTAAGTAAAGGTACGCTAATGAGACGCCCTAAACGCTTAGAAACCTGGTTAATCAGTGGGGTAACTTGCCTGAGTTTGTTGCTGTGCGCCTTATTTGGCGGCATCAGCTATCAAATTTTGAGCCGCAGTATTACTGAGCAATCGGGCGCTAAGGCATTAGGGCTGGCCCATGCGGTCGCGACACGGGCCGATGTGATTACGGCTTTGCAGACTGGGCATTCGAGCCCACAATTGCTGGCCGCGATAGAAGGAATACGTCTAGCATCTAAGGCCGATTTTATCGTGGTGGGCGATACTCATAAATACCGTATCGTGCACCCAGATTCAGATAAAATTGGCAAGAAGATGGAGGGTGGTGACAGCCAAGCGGCATTAGAAGGGGAGTCTTATATCTCCGAGGCGCAGGGCAGTTTAGGTCGTTCTATTCGCGGTAAAGTGCCAGTGCTTGACGAGCAAGGCGAAATTATCGGCTTGGTTTCCGTGGGCTTTTTGAGTCAGTCCGTGGGCGCGTTAATCGATAAACGTATTCCTGAAATCATCATGACAGTCCTAGGAGTGTTATTGATGGGCGTGCTGGTGGCTTTTTGGATGGGGCGGCAAGTGCGGGAAATGTTGTTCGGCTTGCAACCTGCTGAAATTGGCCGTTTATTCGTCGAGCAAGACGCGATTCTTAACACAGTGCGAATGGGTGTGGTGGCATTGGATGCCGATGGTCGTATCCGCAAGTTGAATCAAAGGGCGCGGGAGATCTTAGCCTTATCTCCGACCTGCCAACCTAATGATCTAATGTTGAGTGATTTATTGCCGCAGCACGCCGATTTTCTACTGACGAATCAAAACAAAACCATCAGGGGATTCGAGTTATTTGCCAATGAGCAATGGCTGGTGATGTCGCGGGTGCCGTTTCAGGTGCGGGATCAAAATGATGGCTTGCTGCTGACGATGCGCCCCGCCGATGAAATTGAGCGCTTGAGCCAACAACTGGCCAAAGTGCAAGAGTTTGCCGAAATGCTCAGAGTGCAAACCCATGATTACTCGAATAAACTCCATACTCTAGGCGCCTTGTTGCAACTTAAAGCCTACGACAAAGCGGTCGAATTTATCGGCCAAGAAAGCCAAGGTTGGCAGGCTCAAATCCATTTATTACTGTCGCAAATCCATGAGCCGACGATAGCCGGATTACTCTTGGGTAAGTATCACAAGGCGAAAGAGCTCAATATTGAGTTTCAAATCAGCCCAGACAGTCAACTTAGTGATGTTCAAGACGCCATTATGCTAGAGCGGATGGTGTCGATTATGGGCAACCTTATCGATAATGCCATTGAGGCCGTGCACAGGGCGAACAATCATAAGCCCCGCCGCGTGGTCGTGACCTTAGATGAAACTGCCTCTAACCTGATTTTTGATGTGGAAGACAGCGGCGATGGGATTTCTAAAACCGAGTACAGTACGATATTCGATCCAGATTACAGCTCTAAGCAGGGGGCGCAGCACGGTGTGGGCATGTATATCGTTAATACTTACCTGTGTGCCTGCCATGGCAGCTTAGAGTTTGCCGACTCAGATTTAGGTGGAGCGCGTTTTTCTGTGTATATTCCCACTAAACCTTTACCTGAAGTAGGTACCGTTTAATGCATACCGTCATGATTGTTGCGGACCAAGTTGCGCGTGTTGCTGAGTTAACCGCACCGTATTTGTTTCCTGAATTTCTGCCTGAAGTAGGTACCGTTTAATGCATACCGTCATTATCGTTGAGGATGAAGTCGAAGTCGCGCATCTCGTCGCACAATACTTGTTCTCGACCAATCGATATAAAGTCATTGGCATGGCCAGTGATATCAGTACCGCACGATCATTACTGGGTGCAATCGTACCCGATCTTTTGCTATTAGACGTGTATTTACCCGACGGTAATGGTTTGAATTTACTGGCAGAATTACGCAGTCAAGGGAGCCGCAGTGAAGTGGTGTTGCTCACTGCGGCCAAGGAAGTGCAGATTTTAGAAAAAGCCATGCAGCTGGGCGTGTTCGATTTTTTGGTGAAACCTGTACTGTTGAGCCGGTTAGATCAAGCCCTGAGTCGATTCGAGAGCCGCCAGCTCAAACTTTCTGCCACGGAGGAGCTTACTCAATCCGTGGTCGATGCCTTTATGGAAGTGCCGACAGGGACGACCAAGGCTGCTGCTCGTTTGCCAAAGGGGGTCGACCAATTGACCCTACAGAAAATCCGTGAAGTGTTTGATGCTAAGCCGCAGGATAAACTTACGGCGCAAATGGTGGGTGAAAAGCTAGGCGTTAGCCGTTCTACTGCGCGGCGTTATTTAGAGTTTTTGTTGGAATGTAACGAGTTAGCGGCGGATCAGAGTTATGGTTCCATCGGTCGCCCCGAACGTTGCTACCACAGAGTGCGCTAGTCTATCTGTTCATCTGTTACTTTTTTGCATTCAGAATTTAGTCCACCTTGACCCTTTCAAGCTGCCACTCTGGCAGCTTAGAGGTTAAGTCTGGGATTATTTTATCGATATCGCCCCGCAAGATAATCAATGGCTCACCGCTAAACGCCCCGTTGGCTAACTGTTGCAGCCTTGCGGGCGTTAGCGCCTGCAACTCGGCATTTAGCTGTTGCACATCAACTTGAGTTAATCCTGTCGCAACTTGTTGGAGATATTGGTTTTCACGCTGAATGCTGTTGTCTTGGCTGAGTAAATCCTCACCTATCAAATAGGTTTTAAGTGCATTGATTTCGCCTTGGCTGGCACTTTGGGTTTTAACGAGCGCGAGGTGATCAAGTATGCCCACCACAAACGCACCCGTATGTTCTATGGCTGTACTGCCGTAAAACTTGATGCTACTGGACAGCGGTGCATTGGCACATTGACCGTAAATGCCATAGGTGAGGCCGCGCTTTTCCCGCAAATCATAATAGAGTCTACCCGAAAAACTGCGCCCCATCAGCGCGGACAAACTACGACAGCTTAAGGTGACTTCCTGTGAACTGAGTTGACTCGTCTCGGACGTATCGCCTAATTCACTATCTACGGTATGACCTATGGCATGATTTATGGAATGGTCTATGCGATAGTCTATGCGATAGTCTATGCGATAGTCTATGCGATAGCCTAGGCGGACTTGGGTCTGCACACTGCCCGGCGCATCGATAAGGTAAATCTTTTGGGTTTGCTTAGGTGTGGTTGTTTCTAGCTTATCCGCGTGCGATGACGACTTAGGAAAGGATTTAGGCAAGGATGTCGTCAACATAGGCCACTGTTTGATGCTGGCTTGAAGATTAAATTCGGCGTTTTTAGCCTGTATATTGGGTAGAAACAGATGCCACTGTGCTTGTGATACCGCCTGCTGCTGGATCTGTTGCAGTTGATTCAGATTAAGTGAATCGAACAGCTCATTATTATTGAGCACTTTATTGTAAGGATGTTCAGGTCCGAGTAGCTTTTCGCGCCACAGTTTATCTATCTCGGCGCCACTAAAGGCATTCAAGTGCTTATTGAGCTTGAGTTGGCGGCGAATATTGTCAATATCGACGGGGGCGGTTGTCGCATCAACAAAGGTATTGGGCTGCCAAAATTGCACTAGCAAACCGTAGATATGATTAACATCGTCGGGGCAGGTGAGGCTTAGATTTATGCTATGCAAGCTGACGCGAATACTGAAAGTTTCAAGGCAGGGGTCTGCGAGGCTAATCGCCAGTGCGCGGGCTTTCTCTTGCAAGGCAATCTGTAAAATATCGGGATTATTGAAGGGAGCCTGCGGACTTATCGCCGCTAAACTGACCCTGTTGCTTAGACTGTTACTGCTTAGACTGTTACTGCTTAGAGCATGAGTGCTTAGGTTATTACTGTTTAGATCATGAGTGCTTAGGTTATTACTGTTTAGATCATGATTTCTTTGTACTGAGGCAAGTCTATGTAACTGATAGGGTAAATCCAACTCGGTATGAACTTCATCGCTAAACATTGGATCCGTTGCGGGGATGATGACGCCGCTTTCGGGTAAATGACTGTTTAAAGGATAGGGCGTGTTAAAGCCCGCTAAGCTTGGCGGTTCGGTCGGCGTAAAGACGATTTGCGTTTGCTGGCAGGCGCTCAGTAATAACGCCGCTGCGCAGCACATTAAGCTTTGTAGTTGTTTAGGTCGTCCGTGAGTTACAGGAGTTAGGTTCATCATAATACCGCATCCTCTAGGCTGTCGCTCATGTCACTAGGTAGCCATTCCAGCAGTGTTTTTCCCCAGCGAATATACCAAGGTGGCAGTAGGTCGACCCGCACATAGTCTTGAGTAAAATACTGTTTTGCGACTCTTTGGATATCGCCAGCCGTGACTGCGTTAATCCGTTGCCACTGCGCGCTAAAGGGATGGTCTTTATCTTGAACTGAGGTCGCCGAAAGCTGCGTGGCTAGTGCTTGGGTGTCACTGAGTTGTTGTAATCGATTGTTTAACCACACTTGTTTAAGTGCGCACAGGCTGGTTTCATCCAGAGTCTCTTGCTGTGTTTGTGCGACAAGTCCCAGCACTTTTTCCACTAAGGCATCGAGTGAAGTGCGAGCTCGCGGAACCAAGACAATATTGGCAATCCCATGATTTTCTAGCTCAAAGGGCAGGGAATAGCTGAGCATCTGCGCGGGATTATGCTGGCTAAGTTTAGCGATTGCACTGGCGGTATTTTGAAATAAATAGCCTTCGAGCAGTTGAATCGCTGCCGCATCGGGATGATTTTTACCTACGGTATGCCAAGCGAGCAGTAATCCAGGCCAAGGTCCGCGTTCATCGACTAACTCAGCATGCATTTGTTTAGGCTGGATGTTCAGCTCAGTGAATCTAGGCTCAGTCGTCGCTGGTTTAGGCCAAGTCGCAAAATCTTGCTCAATCCATTGCAGGGTTTGTGGACTTAACTTGCCGACAAGGGAAAGCTGCATCGCGTCGGGGCGATAATAAGCACGGTGAAAGGCGGTTAGGCTTTCAGGTGTGGCTTGCAAGATATCCTCGCGACTACCAATAATACCGTGTCCGTAGGGCGTGCCTTGCACTTGGTCGAGTAAGAACGCCATCGCGCTGCGGACATAGGGCTGATTATCTATGGTTTGGGCCATTTCCTGTAGTACGGTTTCCTGCTGATTTTTAACGGTAGTGGCATTAAGGCTTGGACGGATAAAGCGGTCGGCTTCGAGATACAGCCCCAGTTCTAATGCTGGGCTTGGCAGCGTCACATAGTAATTGGTGTAGTCAAAATGTGTGCTGGCATTAAAACGTGCACCTAAGGCACTGAGCTGCTGGGCATAGGTATCGCCGGGGGCATTTTCGCTGCCCTTAAATAACATGTGCTCAAACAGATGGGCATAACCGCTCTGACCTTGGGCTTCGTTGCGGGCACCTAAATTAAATTGGCTGGCGATTGTAACTGTTTGTTTATCAGCCATGGGCAGTAACCGCACCGTCAGGCCATTTTCGAGAGTGTAGGTTTTTAGGTTCGCTTCGAGCGCGTATAAGGCTTGTGCATCATGCTCGGCGCGACATTGTGCCAGCAGCGAATTGCTAAAAGCACTGGTCGCAAGGGCGATAAAAAAGGCGATGTGAGTTCTCATAAGTGCATCCTGCCGAGCATATTTTTTGAATTCGTTAAATAACTCATCGAAGCTGAATGCCGTTACCAAGTGGCGATTAACCCATCAACAGGTATCGATACCGATTGCGATGTGGTTAGCGACTGCTCGGATTTCATCGAAATCAGTTGAATAGCATTCAGTTTTTAAAAAGAACTGCTATGATGGCACAGTTCTTTTTCTGGCATAAGTACAAGATATGGTAAGCAGATCCCCGTTCGAATCCTTTCAGTGGAAAAGCGATATTTTTAACTGTGAAAGCACTGATATTGATAATTTTTATCTGCTGCTTGAGCAGGAAATGACCCGTTTGGGCATGGTTGAGAAGAATTTGGGTGAAGTCGGTAAATACAAGGTTAGCTTGTATCAGTCTCCCGCCGCTAAGTCAGGCTTACCTTCTTTATTGATCAGCGCAGGATTTCATGGCGAAGAATCTGCAGGCCCTTGGGGTTTGCTACATTTTTTGAGTGAAGCTTCAGCAGACCTATTTGAACGGGTGAACTTGAGTTTATTGCCCCTCGTTAATCCAACCGGATTCAGCCGCGGCCATAGATTTAACAAGTACGGCGAAAATCCAAATCGCGGTTTTGTATTTGAGAATGGTAAACCTAAAGCCAATGAACATACGTCGGTGGAAGGTAAGTTGTTGTTAGATCATGCGCAGTTACTGATTGCCGCTTGCCGTGACGGTATTTTAACTTGCCACGAAGATGTCTTGAGCCGTGAAGCCTATGTGTATTCTTTTGAGCCAAGCCAAGTGCCAGGACGCTTTAGCCTCGATTTGCGCGATACCTTAGGCGGTTATTTCCCGATTGCTATGGATGGCGAGATTGATGCGTGTCCTGTGAAGGATGGCTTGATCTTCAATCACTTCGATACGTCGTTTGAAGCGTGTTTAGTGCGAAGTGGTGCCCGTGTCGGTGCTTGTACCGAAACGCCAGCGCTGCAAAACTTCGACCAACGCGTATTGGCAAACAGTGCTGCTATGACTCACTTCTTAGCCCTATGTGCACCTTTATGTGATTGATCTTGTTATTCTATTAGGTGTTTAATCATCTAATAAATGACAAAAAAATACCCGCTGATAGCGGGTATTTTTTTAGGTGATATTTGCCAGTGAATTATTGATTAATTCGCATCGGCACACCAGTACGTTCATCGAGCAGCTTTTTGATCACAGAAGAATTTGTGTCAGCTTTAGCGATAAACTTGGCGATATCTCTAGGTAATGAAATCGCGACTGGCTCATTGGATTCAAACTCAGCCACAGTACGAGACAGAGGTTGATGCACGGCTAAGTAGCGCTTACCGTCTGGCTCTTCGGTTGCTTTAATCGGCTGGTTCACGAATTGTACGCGGGTGCCCACTGGGACATTCTTGAACAAGTGCTCGATATCATCGTGGCGCAAACGCACACAACCTTGGCTGACACGTAAACCGATACCGAAACTCGCGTTAGTACCGTGAATCGCATACAAGTTGCCGATATACAGTGCATACAGTCCCATAGGGTTGTCTGGACCCGCTGGCCATACTGCTGGCAGGATTTCACCCTTAGCAGCATATTCTTTACGAATGCGCGGTGTCGGTGTCCAAGTTGGATTAGCACGTTTACGTTGTACTGTGGTCACCCAGTTTTCTGGTGTGTCTTTACCAATTTGGCCAATACCAATAGGCAGGACTTCAACTGTTTTTTTGCCTTTTGGATAGTAATACAAACGCATTTCGGCCACGTTGATCACTATGCCTTCACGGGGAGCGTTAGGTAGGATCAGTTGTAATGGAATTAACAGTTGGCTACCTGGCTTTGGCAGAAATGGATCTACACCTGGGTTAGCTTCGAGTAAGTTACTGAGACCGAGCTGGTATTTGGCTGCAATATCTTCGAGAGTGTGTTTACCCTCTGGAACCGTATAATACTGGTTCTCGCCAATTAGCCTGCTTTGGGCGGCTGGTAAAGGATATTCCGTTGCTAAAGCGGACAGACTAGGGAAAACCAAAGTCAATAATAAAGCTGTGGTGCGAAGCATACTCATAAGCGGATACTACGATTCCTGTTAATAAAAAAGCGTGTTTAACGCAGCTTTCTCTCTTAAAACGAGAGCGGCAATTTGACGAGCAAAATGCACTGGCGCGCGAAGCTCGCATCCTTCCTTATTTTGGACATTATTTCAACTGAAATATGATCCGTACAGCGTATTTATCGCTTAATTTTTGTTTTAACGGTTTTCCTCGGCGACTAAGATTGTCAGTATTTCGGCTTATCATTAAACCCTGTGCCTGCTTTATTGCTCTATGTGCTGCAAATCCCTGATCTAAGCTGCTGTGTTGCAACGCTTCTATGGTGATCGCTCAGTCTAAAATATTGACGTTATGCATAGTGTCTGCTTTTGATGGCGAATTAAGGGGGCTGAATTGATGGGTTTTGCGAAAACAGCGTTTGCGAGACTTTTTTAAAGTACTTTTCTAACGGGGTGATGCTCAACCTGACAAAGTCCGCCTAGCTGAGCCGACTGTCGGATAAATGGAGTGAAAACAATTGGCTTGAGGGTGATGTTCGAATATTCGCCGTTTCAGTCGACATTGTTTTGTCTGGTACTGAATTCACTATGATAACCCTAGTTTATACAGGTTTATGAGCGTAATTTTGCTTGAATGATTTAAGTTTACGTTTAGTTTGTTATTTTTAACTATATGATATTCATTTATTTTAATTTTTATAAGTCGTGTGAAAATGTTCTGCGGTTCTTTAGGTTTTACGTTAGCCTTTATCTCAAGGTTAATGCAAAGTTACATTTATGGCGTTTTCTATGTAGATGATTGAAATTTAATATTTAACGCTCCAATAATTCGCTATTTTTGTGCTAATATAAAATCATAAAATTGTAAGTTGAGTCATTTTTAACCTCGGTGATTTGTCTATCGTTTAACTAAACAACCTGTATAAGGAGGCGTTTGTGGATGCAAATTCCATCAATAGTTTTTTTCTGATTGGCGCCTTGCTAACTGCAGTGAGTGTTTTACTCAGTCCCATGTCTTCGCGTTTGGGTATCCCGATTCTTTTGATCTTCCTCGCCGTGGGTATTTTGGCCGGTGAAGATGGCCCTGGCGGAATATTGTTTGATGATTATTCCACCGCTTATTTAGTCAGTAACTTAGCGCTTGCTATCATCTTACTCGATGGTGGTATGCGTACCCGTGTCGCCAGTTTTAGGGTGGCACTGTGGCCTGCATTATCGCTAGCGACCTTTGGCGTCGCTATCACAACCAGTATCACTGGCATGATGGCCGCATGGCTGTTTGACTTGCATTGGTTGCAAGGTTTGCTGGTGGGCGCGATTGTGGGCTCGACCGATGCCGCCGCGGTATTCTCCTTATTGAAAGGGCGCAGTCTCAACGAGCGGGTTGGGGCAACCTTAGAAATCGAGTCCGGTAGTAACGACCCTATGGCGGTGTTTTTAACCGTGACGCTGATTGCGATTCTCGCCAATGTGGACACTGAGATGTCCTTCAGCTTTATGTTTATCAGCTTTATTAAGCAATTTGGTCTGGGTATTTGCTTAGGTTTAGGCGGCGGCTGGATGCTGTGGAAGCTGGTTAATTTGAGCAAATTAGCCGACGGCCTGTACTCTATTTTAGTCTTAAGCGGTGGTCTGATTATTTATGCTGCGTCTAACAAACTCGGCGGCAGTGGCATTTTATCGATTTACTTAGTCGGGCTTTTCCTCGGCAATAAGCCGACTCGTGGTCGCCATGCGATTTTAAACGTACTTGATGGCATGACTTGGGTCAGCCAAATCGGTATGTTCTTGGTATTAGGGTTATTGCTTACCCCTTCAGATTTAGTCGATATCCTGATCCCAGGTTTTGCACTGGCATTTGGGATGATTCTATTCGCTCGTCCTGTCGCTGTGTGGATCAGTTTATTGCCCTTTAAGAGCTTCAGCAGTCGCGACCGCTGGTTTATTTCGTGGGTAGGATTACGCGGTGCTGTACCTATCATCTTGGCGGTGTTCCCTATGATGGCGGGCTTACCGGGCGCTCAGTTGTACTTCAACTTAGCCTTCTTCGTCGTATTAGTATCGTTACTGGTTCAAGGTGCGTCTTTGACCACTGCGGCGCGTTTAGCTAAGGTGGAACTGCCCCCAAAGCCGTTGCCCGTTTCGCGTTCGGGAGTTGAAATTTACCCGAGCAGCGAATGGGAAGTGTTTGTCTATCGTTTGAGTGAAAGTAAGTGGTGCATTGGTGAGCCGCTAAAACGCTTAGCTATGCCTGATGGAACACGGATTGCGGCGGTATTTAGGAATGACACTTTACTGCATCCGTCGGGCAGTACTCGCCTCGAAGCGGGAGATATACTCTGTGTGCTGGGTCAGGAGAAAAGTTTAGAAGCCTTGAGTAACCTCTTTAGCCAAGCGCCTGAAAATAAAGAAGTGCAACGCTTCTTCGGTGATTTCTTTATTGAAACAGACGTTAAGCTTGCAGATCTCGCACCAATTTATGGCTTGAGCTTAGATAATCTCGCCGATGATATGACAGTCGCCGATCTGGTGGTATCACAGCTTGGCGCCAATCCTGTGCTGGGCGATCAGTTCCAATGGCAGTCGTTGCATTGGGTGGTGGCGGGGCTGTATGAAGGCAAAGTCACTAACGTGGGTATTCGTTTACCGACCGAGCATTCGCTGTAATCTCATGCGCTAGATGCTTCTTGCCATATAGAGTTGCCATAGAGAGTTGAAGTTGAAAGTTGTCATCGACAATTGTAATCGAAAGTCGCCATAAAAAATGCCAGCTTATTTGCTGGCATTTTTGTATTCAAAAACTGGATGAGTTACTGATATAAAGATTTGTCTGTTGGATCTGGACGGGTTTTAAAGCGGCGATGCAACCACATATATTGGGCGCGGTTTTTATCTATGATGGATTCGATAATCTTGTTACCGCGAATGGCATCGGCTAATTCATCTTCGCCGGGGAAATTATCCAGCGGTGGCATCACTTCAATCCGATAGCCCTCATCACCTTCGGTACGTTCCACAAAAAAGGGTAAGACTTTGGCTTTGCCGAGTTTGGCTAACGTGGTGGCCCCCGTAATCGTTGCCGCATCTGACATGGCATAAAACGGGATAAATACCGCGCTTGATCGGCCAAAGTCTTGATCGGCCGTGTACCAAATGACATCGGGATTACGCAGGCAACGCACCATTTGGCGCAAGTCGCGTTTAGAAACAAGCCCTTTATTCGAGCGTAAACGGCCTTTCACTTGGAGGTATTCCATCACAGGATTGTTGTGTGGGCGATAAACCCCCACGCCGGGTTGGAATTGGCCGAAAATACGTGCGCCCATTTCCAGCGGTAAACAATGCACGGCAAACAGGATAACGCCGTGGCCAGCATCGAGGGTGTCTTGCACGTGTTCTTTGCCTGTGATGCTCATGTGCTGCTGCACTTTTTCATCGGACCACCACCATGCATTGATGGTATCGAAAATGGCTTTGCCCGTTTCTTCAAAGTTACGCGTGAGTAAATCTTCTCGCTGTGCTTCTGACATTTCAGGGAAACAGAGGGCCAAGTTACGGCGCGCCGTATGAGTGCGACTGCCAGCAAATTTCATCACTAAGCGACCTAAACCTTTACCCAGTTTCATCTGCCAAGAGAGCGGTAGAAGCTGAGTTAAGCGCATTAAAAATACGCCAAACCACATGGGCCAATGCTTAGGATGATATAAAGAAGATGAAAACTCGGCTTTCTCGACCACAAAAATACTCACTACTTTTGAAAATTACTGCTTATTCTAACTCAATTTTTACTGAAAATTAGGTACAATCACGGTTTAATTTCTGCATAAAGATAAGAGCACTATGAAGGTTTCTCTGCCAGCATTTGAAAAAGCCAGAGTGTTAGTCGTCGGCGATGTGATGTTAGACCGCTATTGGGTTGGCCCTACGGGACGTATCTCCCCCGAAGCCCCCGTACCTGTGGTGAAGATTAATCAAGTCGAAGACAGACCCGGCGGCGCGGCCAACGTGGCGCTCAATATCGCGACCTTAGGTGGTCAAGTCCTACTTGCTGGGCTCGTCGGTCAAGACGATACCGCCAACGCCTTAACGCTTGGCGTGCAAACCTTAGGGGTTGAACCCCAATGGTTAACCATTGCTGACAAGCCAACCATCACTAAGTTACGGGTGTTATCACGTAACCAGCAGTTGATCCGACTCGATTTCGAAGAAGCCTTCGACAAGGCCGATAGTGTGCGTTTGCTCAAGCAATCTGAGGCTTTACTCAATTCCGTCGATGTGGTGGTGTTGTCTGACTATGCGAAGGGCGCTATCGATCAGCCGCGAGATTTCATTGCGCTTGCCCGCGCAAAAGGTGTGATGGTGTTAGTCGATCCTAAGGGCAGTGACTTTGGCCGTTATCAGGGCGCGTCGTTGATCACTCCGAATATGAGCGAGTTTGAAGCCGTTGTTGGCACTGTGACCTCAGAAGCGGATCTGCTGGAAAAAGCCCGTGGCTTACTTAAGCAACATCATTTCGATGCCATCTTAGTCACCCGCTCTGAAAAGGGCATGACCTTAGTGACCGCTAATGCGCCCGAGCTGCACATTCCTACCGTTGCCCGTGAAGTCTATGACGTGACGGGTGCTGGCGATACTGTGATTTCTGCCTTAGCAACCTCATTAGCTGCGGGCGCCGATTTACCGCAGGCTTGCGCAATTGCGAATACCGCCGCTGGCGTAGTGGTTGGTAAGCTTGGCACTTCTACCGTGAGCCGCATTGAGCTTATTGAAGCTTTGGCTTTGCATCATGGAGAATCGGGTTTTGGTGTGGTGAGTGAAGATCAGCTCGCCTATGCCTTAGAGCAGGCTAAACTGCGCGGTGAGCGTGTGGTGATGACCAATGGTTGCTTTGATATTTTGCATGCGGGCCACGTGAGTTACCTCAAACAAGCCAAAGCCTTAGGCGACCGTTTGATTGTTGCAGTAAACGATGATGCCTCGGTTAAACGCCTAAAGGGTGATGGTCGTCCAGTCAATCAGGTTGATCGTCGTATGGCCGTGTTGGCGGGCTTAGCCTCTGTCGATTGGGTGGTGCCTTTTAGTGAAGATACGCCGCAGCGTATTATCACTCGCTTGCTGCCAAATCTACTGGTTAAAGGCGGCGACTATAAGCTCGAAGACATCGCAGGCGGCGCTGAAGTGATTGCCGCCGGTGGTCAAGTACAAGTGCTGGGCTTTGAGGATGGTATTTCAACCACGGCGATTATTCAAAATATCATGGCTAATCAGTGAGCTTAGTTGCTCTGGTATTTGCATCTAGCTTGTCTTGGACGCCCATTGCCGATAAGCAGGCTTTGATTTGCCCTTTACCAGAGCTTGGCACTTGCTTGGCATTATTGCCTAAGCAAGTGTTGGCGCAGCTTCCGGCCACGCTAGATCAATTTAAGCGCGATTTAGGCCGCAGAAGTGCCATGGTCATGCCCGTCGATGACAATAAGATTGCGGGCCTAGTCTTAGTCAATGAGTTGCAGACGCCGCAAGTGCAGTTAGCCAGTGTCGATCTCGTGACTTATCAATTACCTTTGCTCGAACAGCCGCAATTAACCCTATGGCATGAGCTTGGTCATTTGGAGAACCTTGCCCTGCAAGGCACAGTGTTACCGACTCAATTGAGCGCATATCAGCATGAATGGCTAGCCGATATCTATCTGGTTTGGCGTATCGCGCGGGAGCGAGGTGATTTTGCCTTGGCGTGGCAGCAATACCATAGACGCAACCTTGATGCGTTAACAAGTCCGCAATACTTGTCGCATTGGAGCTCGCCAATGATGATACAAGTGTTGCGTCACTACGAAGTGGCTCAAGTGGCGAGATTCACCGATTATCGGGATTTTCTGGCGGTTTTTTATCCTAATATCGATCAATTAACCCCTAGCGTATTGCGGGAATATTCCAGTTTAATGCAGCGTACTTTTGGGGCGAGTGTGTTGCAACCGCTTCCTAGGTATCTTTTTTGGCGCAAAGCCGCCTTGGGAGAATATTTAAAACCGACGCTAGTTTTGCTCATGGGAGAGGCTGAAGCACGCGACTGGTTGGTACAAAATTCAATGTTATAAAGATGTTAATGTAAACCGTGTGCAACACTGTTAAAATCTGAACCTTAGCTGAACAAAAACGAAATACGCCCGTCTACCACGAGTGAACAGCAGTAATCCCTAAGTGGCTTTGGTAAGCTCTGACCCTAAAAATAAAAGGGGGACTTTACTATGGCTAAACGCTCGCGAGTACAAACTGAGCAGACCATAAATCAGATTATGGATGAAGCGTTAAGGCAAATTTTGACTATTGGCTTTGAGACTATGTCTTATACCACGTTATCTGAAGCTACTGGCATTAGCCGCACAGGTATTAGTCATCATTTTCCACGCAAAACCGACTTTTTAGTACGTTTAGATGGCCGTATTGGCAATCTTTTTGTGGCGGCACTGGATTTCTCTAGCCAAGAAGCGTTGGAAACATCCTGGATGCAGGCGATGCAAGAAGAGCATTACCGTGCAGTATTGAGGCTGTTCTTTAGTCTCTGTGGTGGGGCTAATAATGAAATCACCCTCTTTAGAGCGGTGAGCACGGCGCGTCAGCAAGCTATTACCGAATTAGGCATAGCGGGTGATCGTACCATCAACCATTTGTTGGGCCGTACGGCTGTGATGTTGCTATCAAACTTCGATGTGGCAAAAGCGGCATAAATGGATTCACCCTGAATTCAGATAATCACTGCGACAGCTAATAAAAAAGGAGCCTGATGGCTCCTTTTTTATTAGCTGTGATATTCGATATTCTATATTGTCTAATCGTGATGTTGTGAGTATTTGCACCGAGTGTAACGGAATACATTTTTGCTGCTTAAATTATTCCTCGTTGATGTATTTATGTGCCATATGGATTTAATTAAATTTACTATCCAAATTAAACGGTTTGGCATGCTGTATTTGTTGGCGAAATATGGTTTTGAAGGGATTTAATCTGGAGGGGTGATTGCAAACTATGTAGATGACATGTAACAATGTGTGGTATTTTTATTAATTATTGAGATTTTGGTCGTATGATAGGGAATGCTGTTAATTTATGGATGAGACTTATGGTTTTGTTTTTTACTATATTAGTGCCCTCATCTACCTATGCTATCTCTATCGGTGGCATCCAAAAAAATTATCTTGCTGAAGGTAATTTTTCACTGAATATCGTTCAAGATACAACACCCTATTTAAGTCAATCTGTTAGTTGTGATGACAAAAGTTCACTATCGAATGTCTCTAGTTCATGCGGAACATTAAAGTGGTTTCGTAATCAGGTAAGTTCGAAAAATTTACTTCCAGGAGAATCAATAGAAGGAAGCTCAAATATACTTCATCAGGGTATCTTACCCGTTGGCGATTATGAGTATCGGTATCAAGAGTGTCATGCTGCTGGGGCATGTTCAGCTTACTCAACGCCTGTAAAAGTTTCAGTGAAACCACTGAGCCTCCCTGCTCAACTAAGTCTTGATACTCCGTCATTTTCTAGTGTTGAATTGAAATGGACTTTACCATCGAATGGGGATTTTTCACCACAAGATAGTGTTGTTGAACAGAGTCTTAATGGTGGTTCATGGAGTAAGGTTTATGTCGGGAATAAGACCAATATATTATTGGCGACGTCGCAAGGAAAATATGACTATCGAGTTAAAACTTGTTCGTTTGGTCAATGCAGTGGTTATGCATATTTTGTAACTTTAACTCAGCAAGAGTCAGTTTCTGCAGGAGTTATTAAACAGTTAGATTACAAGTTACTTACAGATAAATACGGAAATTTTTATTTAAAGCCTCCGAAGAAATTTGTCTTGCTTGCGGGTAATATCAATATACCACTTTTTATAGACAGTGATATCCCGACTCTATTGCTCACGGATTCTTCTGGGGTTTGGAGTCTGTATCAAGTTAACTCTGCACAATTAAACGGTAAGTTATTAATTGAGAAAAGCGGCTATCAACTCACTTATCGTGACTATGATGGTGATGGTCGCTTGGATCTTGAAGTGCGGTTCAACGCAGTGAATCAATTACCCGGCTTTGCTATTTTGGATATAGCATCACCATATCATTCAATATTGGTTATTTCTGATATCGATCCTCTTGAACCCAATCCTGAAGCAGAAATTAAACCAACCTCTGTCGCAAATCCGTTGGAAGACACGGATAATGGCGAAGTTGTAGGTTCTATTCCTGCCGAATTGAAAGTGACCCCCATGGGGACGGCTTCTTATTCAGTGCCAATAGAGCAAGGTCCAGGAAGTGCTGGCATTACACCTAATTTATCTTTGCAATATGACAGTAGCCAAGGAAATGGCTGGCTTGGTATGGGATGGAGTATTAATGGTGTATCCGTTATAAGTCGCTGTTCCCAGAATAAAGAGCAAGATGGTCAGGCGTTAGCGGTTAACTTCAGTAATACTGACAGATTTTGTTTAGACTCTAAGAAGTTACTTATAAAAGGTGTAGACTCAAGCGCTTATGGTTATTTAGGTTCAAAGTATCGATTTGAAACAAATGAACCTCTTGATATTGAAATTACCGATGCTGATGTTGATGGTCCGACAGAATTTACTATTAAGAGTAATGATGGTTCAACGTTAGTATACAGTGCAATGAATTTAATACCTTCCGCGACAGATAATGGTCGTTTGGGGCGTCCTGCTGCGGCATGGCCATTATCTAAGAAAATTGATGCTGCGGGCAATGAAATTAATTTCGAGTACGAGTCGAACTCTCCTTCCAGTCTGAGTTACAGATTGAAAAATGTTGTCTATGCAAATGGGTTGAATAATATAGAGTTTAATTATGAAGATAGACCTGATAGTCAAATTGGCTATGCTGGTGGCTTCCAGTTTAATGTAAGCAAACGATTGAAATCGGTCATTTCTTATGTCGATTCACAGGAGCTGAGAACTTATTCATTAGAGTACATTCAGTCATCAACTTCCAATCGTAGTTTGTTACAATCTATCGAAGCGAGTAGAGGAAGCAGCTATCTCCCCAAGACAGTATTTGACTGGAAACAGGGTAGTTTTAATTATTCACCAGAATTAAAATATAGTAATAATGAAAACTCAAGTTACCATAATAATCGAGTACAAGGATTGTTGCCTTATTTGTTACTCGATATGAATGGTGATGGTAAACTGGATTATTGGAAGATTAGGGCTGTTTCGAATAGTCAATATGACGATATTATTTTTATTACGGGAGGGGATAACTTTGAGCAATATGCATACTTTAATGGTAAGGCAAGTTTTGAGTTCAGGACCAGCGCAGAAGTTATAGATGTCGATAATGATGGTCGGGATGATGTTATCTTTAATCAGGGCGGGCAGTGGCATATTTATCATTCAGTTCTTGATGCCGCACAACCAGACAAAATTGACTATAATATGGGAAACCCTCCAATACGAACTAATGTAGAGGTGCTTAATCGTAATATCAAAATTGCAGATTTTAACAGCGATGGTTATGCTGATATTTCATATGTTCATAATGGTGAGATATATGTCCACTATAATACATATTTAATCCATGGTTTAGGTACATTTGCCACTCCTGTTAAGTTTTTAATACCAGAGCTTGCACAAGCTCATACAAAATTCCCAGATTTCGTTAATAACTATGATTTAAACGATTTTTTGAAAGTCGTCGACATAGATAATGACGGTGTAAATGAGTTTTTAGTGCCGATTGTTGATGCTGAGATATATCGTGGTAAAACTTTCATAGGTTATTCAGGTCAATGGTTACTGGCATCTAAAAACCGAGATGGTGAAATTGCCAAAAAGTTTTTTTGGGGGAATATAATTCAACGCATTATAAAAACTATAGACCTGTAGGTGGTAAGGGGGGGAATTGGCAATGGCATAGTGGAGCAAATGTTTGGCAGTCGTTAAGAATTGTTGATTTGAATGGGGATGGCTTAGCTGATTTTGTCTATGTAAGGGGGCTGGGGGCTGATAAGTCTGTATATGCAAAACTTAATACAGGTGCCGATCAATATAGTTCTGAGATTTTATTGGGTAAGGTTGGTGTAGATGAGCGTTATAACCCAGTTTTCGATATAAAAGATTTCAATGGGGATGGTTATGCAGATCTGTTGACTTTAATCAGCGGGGGGAATAACTGGGATGTCTACTATTTTGATGGTGAGAAAACATCTGAAACCCAATTAACTAATATTCCTTTTGCAAATAACATTGTCACACAGTTTGCAGATATCAATGCTGACGGTACCCTCGACTTTATCTCCCATTATGGGCGTTTGAGTAATTGGCGAAATACTGGTGGACTAAGAGATGTTATTGAGGGAATTACGGATGGCTTCAATAATTCGACCTCATTTCGATACGGCACTATTACTCAGCAAGCAGCCGCAAAATACTATGTTCGTGATGTAGATGCCCCTCAAAAACGGTGGGGTAATGGTGGAATAGTGCTCGACGTGGCTCAACCCATTAAGGTTGTCACTTCAGTCCAGACTAAAGACAGTTATTTGACTTACCAGTACAGGGGTCTTAAGGCACAGCATGGGCGTGGTATATTGGGTTTTGCCGAAGTTTCAAACTATGAAAAGTTAACTTCGACTAAGCGCGTAGCCTATTATCGTCAGGATTTCCCCTATACAGGTTTACTGTATAAGACTCAGACCTATCATGTGACACCTGTTGATTCAGTTACACCTCCTCGGCCCCCTTGCCATGACTGCGAGCCCAAGCCCTGCTTTCCAGGTAAAATTTGTCCCAAACCTAAAGTGGCAATGCCACTTTCCATTGTGTCGGTGAATGATGCCAGTGATGATACTGCAGACAACAGCTCTCGCTTGCTGTCCGAGACGAGCATTGAGTATAAAACGTATACAGGTAACGGCATTGGTAAAGGTTATATATATCCGTATAGTGAAACTGTCAGTAACTATGATGTTAAATCTGGTGCACAGTTGAGCTATAGCATTACAACTAATAGCCTTATGGATGCCTGGGGTAACAAAGGTAAAGTTGAAGTCATCAGTAGGCAATCAGCAGGTTCGAACGATTGGTATAAAACTGTGACTGAAAATGCTTATGGCAAATTTAGTGATTTCATCGGCGGGAGATTAGAACATCAAAAAGTCAGTTATTCTCGTAGTGGATTGATTGATGATATCAGTCGAATTAGTCATTACGAATATGATTCTTTAGGGTTATTGGCTGCTGAAGAAAATGATGGAGCTAAAGGTCAAGGAAAATCGAGTAATGATCCTTCTAGTGCAAACTACTATTTAAGAAAATCCTATATTCGCGATGGCTTTGGTAATATTGTCGTGCAAAAAACGCAGGGTGATGGCATTAAGACCCAATTTGTAGAATACAACTACGACCCCTATGGTCGTTATCCGGTTAAAGAGACGCATTACCGAGGCTTCCCCACAGACGATACTACCTTTGTCAGCGAATATCGTTATCACCCCATTTTCGGTAGCCGAATTAGCGAGCAAGATCCTAATGGTCTGATTACTGAGTACGGATATAGTCAATTGGGTCGACTTAATTTCAAATCGAGTCCAGACGGCACTCATAGCACTATCGACCAACAGCCGTGTGTCTCAGAATGCGTCACAGATGCCTATTATTATCAGCTGACGACCAATAGCCATGGTGGTGATACCATGGAGTTTTTTGACTCATATGGTCGTAAATTAGCTGAGAAAACAAACGTGGCGAGATCTTATGCTGGTTCTTCTCTGACGAGGGACTGGCAGTGGACGCGTTATCGCTACGATAAACAGGGGCGGGTAACCGCCACTTCAGTACCACACTTTAGCGATCTAGGTTTAGTGCAGCTTGAGAAGGGAAGTGATATCACAGCATTACCTCGTGGCTACTTAGGTGCAGAATACGATGAGTTAGATCGCAAGATAGCGACCACGGATGCCAAAGGTAATGTTTGGACTACATCCTATGATATGTACACTATCACGGAAACTGACCCCGATGGACGCAGTACCAGTAAAACGGTTAATACTATTGGCGAACTGGTTGGGGCAAGCGATGTTGATGGTATCAAGCTCAGTTATAGCTACAATGCTGCTGGTGGCTTGGTCAAAGTAGCAAGGAATCATTCGTCTGCATCGGGCAAGAGTGGTCAGATAGTTACCCGCAATGATTTCGATCACTTGGGGCGTAAAGTCAAGATGGTAGACCCAGACAAAGGCACCATTGAATATCGTTATGATGCGCTGGGTAATGTCATCTGGCAAAAAGACAACAAGGGCCAAGTAACGACTCAAGAATACGATGCCCTCAGTCGTCCTTTGTCATTTAAGCGTCAGTTTGCTAACGGCGTATTAGATCAACACACGACTTGGACATATGATGAGAAGCCTAATGGTAAGGGGCAAGTCAGTCGAATAACTGACCATGTTAATCAGATAGTTCAACATTTTGAATATCACTGGCTGTCAAAAGTAAAGTCGCAAATAGTTGAATTTGGTACTGGTGCAGCAATACAGCGGTATAAAGAAAGGGTCTTTTTTTACGGTCCAGAACATGCCTACGCAGCTAAAATTACCTTTGATACGACGGGGCACGGCATCAGCCATAAATATGTCGATCATACCTTAGTTGAGAAAACTAACCTTAGAAATAATCGCTTGTTGTGGCGCTTCGGCGAGGCCGATGCTTGGGGTAACACACTAGAATACAAACTGGGCAATGGTCTGGTTACTAAGCAAAAATTTGATCCATACAATGGTAACCTTAACACCATAGAAACGGGTAGTTATGGTCAAGTGCAGAGTCTGAGCTATCTTTTCGATATTTATGGTGATCTAGAATTCCGCTGGGATAACCTAAATAATGTACAAGAGCATTTTGGTTATGACGATTTACATCGTCTGACCAAAGTCAATCTGACTAATCGCAGTGGCAACAGTTTGACCAAAGTTGATTACGACGAATTGGGAAATATCCTCTTTAAAACCGGAGTGGGTAACTATCATTATGAGACGGCGAGGCCCCATGCTGTAAGTCGGATCAGTAATGGCGAGTTGGCTGGTAGCTTCAGTTATGATGCTAACGGCAACATGATGCAAGGGGGTGGCCGCAGTCGCGTCGATTACAACACTTCTGACATGCCGACCCTTATCGAGGCGGGCAGTCAGCGCACTGAATTCAAATATGGCTTCGGCGGAACGCGTTTTAAACGCACAGATATCGACGGCAACACCCGTAAAGAGACTCTCTATGTGGGTAACGTTGAGTACACTAAGACCAATGGTATGGTCACCTTAGTTCAGCGTCATCTTGCCGGAGTCGCGGTGGAGTTGGACTATTTAGGGGGGAACGCCAGACAGGAGTTTCATTTTCTTTACCGTGATCATTTGGGCTCAGTTACTGTGATGACGGACATCAATGGCGCCGTGGTCAGTGAGCATAGCTTCGATGTTTGGGGTCAACGTCGGGCATTTAATACGGGTATTACTAGTCCGCTAAAACTGCTCAACGGTGCATTGGCTTTTGCTCACAAAGATTACAATCGCGGCTTCACTGGCCATGAACATATAGACGCATTGGGTATCATTCACATGAATGGCCGTGTCTACGATCCTCGGTTGGCGCGTTTCCTGTCGGTCGATCCATTGGTTGCCGATGGTACCGATTTACAGGCATACAATCGATACAGCTATGTGCGTAATAATCCCCTTAATGCAGTAGATCCTAGTGGCTATAATCCAGTGGTTATTATTGCCCAAGTAATAGGGGCACTGGTGGCTGCCAAGGTTGTAGCGGATATAGTCGTAGTCGCCTACTACATTTATGTCATTTATACTGCCGTAGATACCATTTACAACTCAGTGCAGGCGTTCAAGTATGGACAAGGAGGATTCGGCGCCGTCTTCAGTGCCGCTATGGCGGCCTATGGTGCCTATGGGGCAGTGTCCGGACTGACGTCCATGTCCAGCGCCAAGGGCACGGGGACAGAGGGAACCCTTGGCAAAGGGGGGGGCAATGAAGGAACCGGAGCTAGTAAGGGTGTAAAGACATATTCGGCTCAGGCTCGGGAAGGTTGGGTAGAAACATCTGCTGCACGAGAGGTTGACAGATTTGTTGAATATGGTACTGGCTCATTTGAAGGCGGAGTATATGACTCACAACTTGGTACTATCCACAGTCCAGACATGTTTGCTACACCAGCAGTTGGGGCAACAAGTGGTATGCTTCCTACTGTTATTTCAATTGGTGTGGAAGGTACGGGTGTGTTTGGTGTTGCAGGTATTGTTGGCGGTGGCGGCTTCTACGTTGACACAGTAAATCGTGCCGTGGGAACCTATGTCAAATCTGGCGTCGGAGTGTCAGGAGTGAATGGTGAAGTGTGGGGCGGGGCGGAACTGTCTGCGGCAGTGACTATCGATGGCGCATATTCAGTCGAAGCCCTTGGAGGCACTTCTGCTCAGGTCAGCCTCCAAGTTGGACCTGTGGGTGCAGATTTCAGTGTGCCTCTGCCAGCATCTCCAAATAGTGCCTTAAATACTGGTGGACTAGATTTTTCAAAAGGTTACGGTTTGAATAAAGCTGGAGGATTTGACATTGGAGGAGGTTACGGTAGCAGCATTTCCACGGTTACAGCTGAGACAATAGAGTTATTCAGGTATTAAAATGAAATATAGAACTTACTATTATTTACTATTCTGCGTAGGGATCTCTGGAATGATGATTTCCTTCATGTACCCCTGGTTTTCTGTAGTGTTTTTCCTGATATGGATATTGGGGATGAATTTCGTTGCCATGACCTGGGTGAAGTGCCCTCGCTGCAAAAGGGGACTCATATGGGCCGATGCCCCATCCAACTGGAAGACATTTTTCACCAATAAGTGTGTTGACTGTATGGATGCTGAACGTGAAGAAAAAGTGAGAATTAAAGAAGCCGAGAAGAAAAAGAATAAGGGTCCCCAAGATTAATCATTACAATGCAGGATTGAGCCCAAATGAATCAGAGCGACGATTTTGGGAAGATTCTAAAGTTGTGGCCAAATTTCGGTTCCAAATGCGCCAGATATCATCGGTGAGCAGTTGTCATTAACGCTTGAGTCACCCAGTATCCTTCCATTACCGGAAGGATATTATAACGTAGGCTATGGTGTGACATTCTTTGAGAAAAGTGGTTGGTAGTGAAATAATAGCCAGGAGTAGAATTGGATGTTTGAATTACGTTTATTAAAATTGGTTGTATTATTTTTTTATTGATACCACCATTATTTATTTATTTCGTTATCATGAAAGATGATCATAACTTTATTCGTGTGATGAAGGGTGTTAGTAATTCAGAAGCATATCAGGCCATGAAACTAGAAGGGAATCGTAATCTAGAAGTGAAGATTAGATTTTCCGATTTCTATGATTGTTTGCTAACGTATAAACCCTTATGGAAGAGGAATATTCCGAAAGGTAATCCAAGTGAAGATTATTATTTGGAGGTTTTAGTGTCGCCAAATGATCTACTACTTTTTAATGTAAGGAGTAGTGAAGCATATCAAGTGAGAGTAAGAAGTATTGATGAGAATGGTATTTACCAAGACTCATCCGATACTTATGCAATTAATTGTGATGTTGATTTAATTGAAATGGCCTTAGAATAAGGATAAATAATATCGCTTAGTCGGTAAGCTAATATCGAGTTGGGCTAAAGAGCTGGGATAAAGGGGCCATAGCCCATGCCCCCTTATTATAGTTGTAGTGTTATTGTATTCTTTGGTGGCACGGCACTCAGGGTTAAATTAATATGGAAAAACATGAAAGTTATTGCAATTGTCTTAATGTTACTAACATCAAATCTCTGTGTCGCTGACGTCAGTTGGACCGACAATAATTATAAAGGAAAAGGTGTTGGTGTTGTAAACGTATATCCACAATGGGATAAACATTGGATTACATTTCAAGGCACCGACGGGAAAATGTATTTTTACTATTGGGGGAACTCAGAAGAACCAAATGAAAGAGCAAAAATGTTTTTAAGCATGTTGCTTACTGCATTCTCTGCCGATTATAAAGTAAGTGTAGCGGCTGAAACCACAAGTCAAAATGGTTGGTATGCATTTACTTTTTTAAACTTACATAAATAGTATAAAGCGTTTTAACGCCTGAGGCATAGACACGAAATTTTTCGTGTTGAATCATTCACTAAATGATATAGCTGTAACAGGCATATAAAAACTGATTTGGAGTAAGAATTACTTATGAAGAAAATGATATTTATCTTAAGTTTTATATTGGCAAATGTTAATGTAGTATATGCGGGTTATAACGATAATATGGTTGGTGAAGTGACTGCTGTTATGACATATGCCAATGGTTTGATACTGTTTCGCTTACATAATCAACCATCCTCCCATGCTAGTTGTAATAGTAGTTATTTTGCAATTGCTACTAATGTAACTGATATTGCAGTAAGCAGAATGTTATCTAGACTGTTAGTTGCACATACGACTAAGATCCCTGTTAATATAGGTTTCGATAATGCAGGAGACGGTGGGGATGGTTATATACGTGTCCATCGAGTTGGTTAGTTTTTAGTTATTTATATTATTTACATTGTAAAATTGTTTTTAGCTAACTTTAATTATGGATAAATCCTTGGCAGGCGTGACGCTTTTTAAAATAATAATAACTGAGACGTTTATAGCGATCTTTTCTAAATTTTTAAGGGCTGAATTTAGTGATGCCACAATTTTCAAATCCAGCTTTGTTAGTCATAACATACTGGCTAAATACGATGAGCAAACCGCTTGAACAATGGATCCATATAGGAATGACGAGATGAGTATTAAAACAATTTTTCAGGTATCACCCTTAGCGTTCATGGCTCTGTTGCCTTTGGCAAGTGTGCAGGCAGCCTTGCCTAGCTGCAGTAGTGCATCGGGTGGTTATTGCCAATACACTGGAAAAGTGGCCAATCTCTATGTTAATTCCGGGAATACGATATTGATGTATTTCGATACCCCCATGGATCCTGCCAATGCCAGTGTCGCTGGATTTTCGGCCTCCAATGGTAATGCCGGAATAGTTAAAATTGACGAAAATCCTGAATTTGCCAAGTTATTCTATTCCACCGCTCTGGCGGCACAGGCGAGTCAGAGGAATGTTTCTGTGCAAATGCACGGCACTGTCAGTGGCTACCTTAAAATAGATAGAATTTGGCTCAAGGAATAGCATCTTAAAAGTTAATACACAGCCATGATTATTTATAATGAAATTTTCAAGAGCAGCTTGCTATTTATGACCTTCGGAGAGAGTCCTTTGGAAGTGATGGCGCGGTTAATTATTGGCTAAAAATGATTTATAGATTTTTTACTTTAATGGAGATTGCATGAAGATAGTCATTATATTTTTTGCTTTGTTGATTTCTAACGTTGCAGAAGCATCTACGACTGATTGTCAAAACTTGTATGTAGGCAGAATTTGGGTCGAGAAGGGCATTGGTTTAAAGGCAGTGGTATATTTGAATAACCGCGACGATAGCTCTGGCTCCTATTGGAGTTATTTTACGGGTTGGACTGAGGATGATAAAAAAGCAGTTTTATCCAGTTTGATGGCGGCCAAAGTATCTAATCATAGAGTGAATGTGGAAACCGAACATGCTGATAAATGTGGACTTCAAACCGGAAGCAGAGTGACTAAGGCGCTCTTTTGGACAACGAATCCATAAATCTTGCTCTTTAATTAAAAATAAGTAATTCAGATTAAAAATTTATTTTCAATAGTTTGTTAAATGTGGAGTCGTTATGAGAAGTATCTTAGTAATGCTGTTATTATTTATTTACGCAGCTAGTAGTGATGCAGCGGAATTGATATGTAATGGCAAAGTTGATATTTTGTCATATCATTCTCCCAATAATTTGATGATTAAGCTGTCTAGTATGAATCAGGCAGTATTTTTCTGTAGTCCCGATATTGAATGGAAAGTTGCGGGGACTCATTATGTTACAGGGCCGGAAACATGTAAGACACTGTATTCTACTTTTCTTGCTATCAAAATGTCAGAAAAGTCAATTGCAAGCATGCATTTTGATGGTGATCAAGTTCCGAGTGATTGCAATGGCTGGGGCAGTTGGCAAAAAGCGAATATCCGACATTTTAAAATGCAGTAAATATCAGTTGCCAACTATTTTATTAAGTTTTTCTATTATTATAAATGTGATGTAAGTAATGTTAAGGTGTTTTAAATGAGTAAATCTATATTAATGTTTTTAGTTTTATCATTGTGCTTAATAAGCAAGTCGTATGCAGTCTTTAACTGTGAGGCAGATGTTAATCGAATTCTGGTATACGGTGATGGGACGGTAAATGTTCTTCACTCTGGCAGAGGCGATTATACTGTTATTTGTAATACTAAAGGCACCTTTAAAGGCGTAGATACCGTGACTTGCTCACTTTGGATTGGAATGTTGCAATCGATGCAAAATAACAACAAAAAAGCAATTTTTTATTATAGCGGAGATGGAACTTGCGCAACATTGACTACATATTCTAATGCGCCAGTACCTGTCTATATAGGCTCAATAAAATAATGAAGTCTAATATTTTGCCTTGCTTAGTATAATGCTTGTTCTTGTACTGAAGCCTGCTCATGCTAGAACTGTGATTGTCCGGTGGCTAAAGTGATAAATATTCAACTTGAGGGCTTAAAAATTATGTATTTACAGGAAGGAGCAACCTGGAGAACTTTAGGAGCTATTAATAATAATGATGGTACTAAGGAAAGATATGCGGCATTGCTTAGTGCTCAGATGTCAGGTAAACCTGTAATGGTTGAATACCTACAGGATGGCTATGACTGCGGTAAAGTAGACTACGGCACACCTGCCTTTCTTGTCAGGACATACCAATAATCAATTATATAATTTATGCACTGGTGTTCTTTGTTGGTGCTGTAGATGTTAACGATATTGATTTTGGTACTTAAAAGAGAGTGAAACAGTATTTCAATGAGAGTGCCTGCACTTGGATCTTATATGTAATTTTATCGCTGAATTTGCATATGATAAACATCCTCAAGAGGCTTTAACTATTGCTAAGTATAGCTTTGACCACTTATGTCTCTGGTAAGGTGCACATAATTAGTTTAAGTCTTAGAGCTTATGAAGGAAATTTTATTGTAATTTAAGGAAGTCATTTTAATATTAATTTTAAAGTGAGTTGTTACTGTTTTTATTTGGTGGTTATATGAGCAGATGGGTGTTGTTATTATTTGTTGTAATGTTTTTTAGTTCTAGTGTTTATGCTGGAGGTTTTACTTCTGCGGCAACACCAATAAGAGTCGATATTGTGCAAGGTCAAGGCGTTCTGGTGTATGGTGCATTTGGTAATCCGGCCGCATGTACTGTGACGGACAAAATTTTTATACTTAAGTCGCATCCTCAGTATGAGCAAATTTATGCTGCAATATTAACGGCATTTGCAAGTGGGAAAAAGGTCCAAGCTTATATTCATGGATGCAAGCCTGTAGCTTGGTATACTGTAGAAACAGTGACATATAGCCATATTGAATCTTATGGCTCTTTAAATTTAATGAATTAACTCTTATTAATGGATTAAGTGTTTGGCTTACAATATTACTTTTCATTCCATTTTAATTTGGGGATATTTTGAAGGGTTGAGTTTTTGTGCTAGGCCAAAAAATAATGAGATATGATTCTATCATTAATAGTTAATAAATAACGTGTTGTGTTATAGGTGCATTTCTATGTGGGCGCGTTGATTGCAGGTTAAAAAAGAAGCCTTAAGGCTCTTTTTTTGTGGGGGATGACCCGAAGTTTAATATCAAAACAAAGGGAGCCATTGGCTCCCTTTCGTTAATCTATTTGCGGTCAGCTATCCCGAGGTTACAGTGCTTTTAAAATGGCTTCGACGCTGGCCTTGGCATCCCCAAACAGCATTTGGGTATTTTCTTTGAAGAACAGCGGGTTTTGCACGCCGGCATAACCTGTATTCATCGAGCGCTTAAAGCCGATAACGTTTTGTGCTTTCCATACTTCGAGCACAGGCATGCCTGCGATTGGGCTACCTGGATCTTCCATTGCCGCAGGGTTAACCGTGTCGTTGGCACCAATGACGAGTACTACGTCGGTGTCGTTAAAGTCTTCGTTGATTTCGTCCATTTCCAGCACGATATCGTAGGGGACTTTCGCTTCCGCCAGCAGTACGTTCATATGGCCGGGTAGACGGCCAGCAACAGGATGGATACCAAAACGGACTTTCACGCCAAGATCGCGCAGTCTTTTGGTGATTTCAGCGACAGGATATTGCGCCTGCGCCACTGCCATTCCGTAACCTGGGGTGATGATGACAGAGGTGGCATTTTTCAGCATATCCGCCACATCTTCGGCGTTGGTTTCACGGTATTCGCCCATTTCTTCATCGGCAGTCGAGGCCACACCATCTGTGCCAAAGCCACCAGCGATTACAGAAATAAACGAGCGATTCATCGCCTTACACATGATGTAAGACAGAATTGCACCCGATGAACCCACTAATGCGCCAACGACAATCAAGAGGTCGTTCGACAACATAAAGCCCGCTGCCGCCGCTGCCCAACCTGAGTAGGAGTTCAGCATAGACACCACCACTGGCATATCTGCGCCGCCAATCGATGCGACTAAATGCCAGCCAAAGGCGAAGGCAATCAAGGTCATCAACAGCAGTGCTGGCATAGTGCCGCCAGTTTGGACGAAGTACACTAACAGGGCAAAAGACACGAGCACAGCCACTAGGTTCAACTTGTGGCGATGTGGCAGCATCAAAGGTTTAGATGAAATCACGCCGCGTAACTTACAAAAGGCAACGATAGAACCTGTGAAGGTGACCGCACCGATGAAGATCCCGAGGAAGACTTCGACCAAGTGAATGTTAAGCATGGCGCCAGTGAGATGTTCTTTGCTGGCGGCTTTGGCCGCTTCACTTAGGGCATCGTGCACTGCGGCGAGGGTCGTATTAATATCGCCACCGACAGCTACGACGACTTGCGACACTTCCTGTGGGTGTAAGTCGATAAAGCTGTTAAAGCCAACCAATACCGCGGCCATACCGACGAAGCTGTGCAAGATGGCAACCAGTTCAGGCATTTCAGTCATTTCGACTTTTAATGCTAAACGGATACCAATCGCGCCGCCAATCACCATAGCGATTAAGATCCACGCAATACCGTTAGTATCAGGGTTGAAAATGGTAGCCAGTAGGGCGATTGCCATACCTAAGATACCGAATAAATTGCCGTGTTTTGCCGTCTCTTGCTTCGACAGTCCCGCGAGACTGAAGATGAAGAGAATGGCGGCAATAATGTAAGCTGCTGTTACCAGTCCTTGAGACACGTTAAACCCCCTTAATCCTTACGGAACATCTTCAGCATGCGCTGAGTGACGGTAAAGCCACCGAAGATGTTAATACTGGCGATCAGCACGGCGATAAACGCCAGTACAGTGACCAAAGTTGAACCCTGACCGATTTGCAGTAGGGCGCCGACCACGATAATGCCCGAAATCGCGTTAGTGACTGACATCAAAGGCGTATGCAGTGAGTGAGATACGTTCCACACCACATAATAACCGACGACGCAGGACAGCAAGAATACCGTGAAATGGGACAGGAACTCTGGCGGTGCAACCGATGCCACGGCTGCAAATCCAGCAACGCCTAAGGCGGCGAGCACGTATTTGAGCTTAGATGGCGCTTTCGGGGTGGTGTCTTTAGGCGCGATTTTTGCGGCAGGTTTTGCTGGCGCCGCAGAAACCGAAATCGGTGGTGGCGGGAAGGTCACTTCACCTTCTTTAATCACAGTCATGTTGCGCATGACCACATCATCGAAGTTGATGCTGGCAGTACCGTCTTTCTCTTTACACATTAACTTCATCAGGTTGACTAAGTTAGTGCCGTAAAGCTGTGACGATTGCGCCGGTAGACGACCGGGTAGATCGGTATAACCAATCACTTTTACACCGTTCGGGGTGACAAACAGCTCACCCGATTGCGTGTATTCGCAGTTACCACCAGTTGCAGCGGCTAAATCGACGATCACTGAGCCGCTCTTCATGCTATCAACCATAGCTTTAGTGATGAGTTTAGGCGCAGGACGGCCGGGGATCAGCGCCGTAGTGATGATTATATCGACTTCTTTGGCTTGTTCAGCAAACAACGCCATTTCGGCGGCAATAAATTCATCCGACATGGTTTTAGCATAACCATCGGATGAGCCACCTTCTTCGTTACCAAAATCCAGTTTAAGGAACTGGCCGCCCATGGATTCGATTTGCTCGGCCACTTCTAAGCGGGTATCGAAGGCGCGCACTATGGCGCCAAGCGAACCCGCAGTACCAATGGCAGCAAGGCCTGCCACACCAGCACCAATCACTAGCACTTTAGCGGGCGGCACTTTACCGGCCGCGGTAATTTGACCGGTAAAGAAACGGCCAAATTGATGCGCGGCTTCAACAACGGCGCGATAACCGCCAATGTTGGCCATAGAGGAAAGGGCATCGAGTGACTGGGCACGGGAGATGCGTGGCACCATGTCCATCGCCATCACGTTGATCTTGCGTTTAGCTAACTTCGCAACCAGATCAGGGTTTTGTGCGGGCCAAATAAAGCTGACGACAGTTGCTCCGTCTTTGATTTGTTCGATTTCAGCGTCGTTTGGCGCATTGACCTTAAAAATCAGATCGGCTTGCCAAACGTCAGTTGTCACTTTCGCGCCTGCAGCCTCAAAGGCTGCATCATCGAAACTTGACAGTTGACCCGCATTGGCCTCAATAACAACTTCAAAGCCGAGTTTTTTAAGCTGCTCGACGGTGGCTGGAGTCGCGGCGACCCTAGTTTCACCGGCGAGACTTTCTCTCGGTATTCCAATCTGCATGACTACTCCCTGATGGTTTATATAATCGTTCCGCCTGCTGTGCTTCCTTCATCGTACTCAACTGCAAAATCTGTCATCGCCAGTGATTACTCGGCTGGTGATTCGAGTCAGTTCGGGCATTCAATCTAGGATGGACACTTTTTGTTTAAAAAACAAACTATTCTGTGGGCAACAGAAATTTCTGTTCGACAGGCTCATGACCATTGTGGCAATACTTTAGCTTGGCACAAGTGCATATTTCTCAAGCAGGCCGTTTCTGCACTGGTCGGATCAAAAACTTTTAACCAGTGCACACTTTTGTAGCTTAAATTTTGCACTTTGTATATTCCAAAATGGAATTAAAAATCCGATTTTATTCTTTTTTGCTTTTCTTAAACCGCGATAAGCTTGTGGACATTACACTGTCATAGGGCCGTCTCATGTTGTTAAAAGAACTTTCATCGCTGGCTTCGCCATTGTCTCAAGGACAAGTCGAGAAGCTAAAACAACTCACTTCTGAGTTAAGTGCTGTGCAACTGGCTTGGGTGAGTGGCTATCTTGCTGCCACCGCCAATGCTGGCCAACTAGCTCCCGCCGCAGAGGCGCAAACTGCTCAAACAGTGACGATTCTCTATGGCAGCCAAACGGGTAATGGCCGTGGTGTCGCCAAAGCGCTCGCTGATAAGGCGCAGGCACAAGGTTATGCGGTCAATCTGGCTTCAATGGGCGAATACAATGTTCGCCAACTGAAACAAGAAACTGTGCTCTTGCTGGTGGTCAGCACCCATGGTGAAGGTGAAGCGCCGGATGACGCGATTGAATTACATAAGTTTTTAGCATCGAAACGTGCGCCTAAGTTAGACAATCTACATTACTCAGTGCTTGCGCTGGGGGATTCAAGTTATGAATTCTTCTGCCAAACCGGTAAAGACTTTAGTACTCGTCTAGCGCTACTGGGTGCTAAGTCATTGTTACCTTTGGTTGAATGTGATGTGGACTATGAAGCCGCCGCTGGTCAGTGGCACGCCGATGTATTAGAGGCCGTTAAGCCGCTTATCGAAACCTCGTCCGCCAGTGTGGTATCTATCGGTACCGCTAAAACGATTGGCGAAAGCGAGTTTACTAAGCAAAACCCCTATAGCGCTGAAGTGCTAGCGAGCCAAAAAATTACCGGCCGCGGTTCAGACCGAGATGTGCGCCATGTTGAAATTGACCTTGGCGATTCAGGCTTAAGCTATCAAGCGGGCGATGCCCTCGGTGTGTGGTTTAGCAATAATGAAGTGTTAGTCGATGAAGTCCTCGTGGGTCTGTCGTTGGCCGCCGATGAGTTAGTGACCTTAGGCACAGAATCCTTGACCCTTAAGCAAGCTTTGCTTGAGAAGAAAGAGCTGACTCAGTTGTATCCTGGATTAGTCAAAGCGTGGGCCGAACTGAGCGGCAGCGCTGAGCTGCTAGCGTTGAGCGAAGATAAAGAGCAAGTGCGTCACTTTATCCTTAAGCATCAATTTGCGGATTTAGTCGCCCAGTATCCGTTAACAAATAGCGCTGTCACGTTAAGCGCGGCCAGATTGCTTGAGTTACTGCGCCCATTAACCCCAAGACTTTACTCTATCGCCTCAAGCCAAAGTGAAGTGGAAACCGAAGTCCATTTAACCGTAGCGTTAGTGGAAGATGAGCGTCACGGCGCGGCCCGTTTTGGCGGCGCGTCACACTTCTTAGCCTCTGCGCAGGAAGGCACTCAGGTTAAGGTTTATGTTGAGTCGAACAAGCATTTCCGTTTACCCGAGAATCCAGACACGCCAGTTATTATGGTTGGCCCTGGCACAGGTGTTGCGCCATTCCGTGCCTTTATGCAGGAGCGCGTGGCCCAAGGGATCCAAGGTGATAGCTGGTTATTCTTCGGCAATCCACACTTTGAGCAGGATTTCTTGTATCAAACTGAGTGGCAACAGTATTTGAAAAATGGCGATTTAAGCCGTATCGACGTGGCGTTCTCGCGCGATCAAGCCCATAAAGTTTATGTGCAGCACCGTATTAAAGAACAAGGCCAAGCCCTGTGGCAATGGTTGCAAAACGGCGCGCATCTGTACATTTGTGGTGATGCTGAACGTATGGCAAAAGATGTTCACCAAGCCTTTATTGAGGTGGCTGTCGAAGTCGGTGGTTTGAATACCGAAGCGGCCGAAGCCTATTTTGAAACATTGCGCAGCGATAAGCGTTACCAAAAAGACGTGTATTAATCTCAACCGTTGCGCATATAAGAAACGCATAAGAATAGCCAAAGCTGCACACGTGATGACCTGTGCAGTTAGCGAACCGAATTTGAAGAGGCAGTTGCCATGAGTGAGCAAAAGTTAGCGTTAAACGAATACCTAAAGACCGACAGTGATTACCTGCGCGGTACGATTAAAGAAGGCTTAGATTCTGCGGTAACCGGCAGTTTCAGTGACGGCGATCAGCAGTTGATCAAATTCCACGGATTCTATCAACAGGACGATCGCGATTTACGTAACGAACGTAAAGAGCAAAAACTTGAGCCTTTATATAGCTTTATGTTGCGTGCTCGTGTGCCTGGTGGTATCTGTTCACCGCAGCAATGGTTAGGTGTAGACAAAATTGCGTCGACCTTAACGAGCTCAAACAGCATTCGTTTAACGACCCGTCAAACCTTCCAATACCACGGTATTCCTAAGCGTAACTTGAAGACTATTATTCAAGACTTAGATCGTGAAGCGCTGGATTCGATTGCTGCTTGTGGTGACGTTAACCGTAACGTGATGTGTAATCCTAATCCGGTGGAATCGAAACTGCATGAGCAGGCCTATGCGGTGGCGAAACAACTGTCTGATCATCTGCTGCCACACACGCGTGCTTATGCCGAAATTTGGTTAGACGAAGAAAAGTTACTCTCAACCGAAGATGAAACCGTTGAACCTGTGTATGGCAAAACTTATCTGCCACGTAAGTTCAAAATGGCGGTTGCGGTTCCTCCCGATAACGATGTTGATGTTTACACTAATGATTTAGGCTTTATTGCTGTTGCTGAAAACGGCGAGCTGGTTGGCTTTAACTTAACGGCGGGCGGCGGCATGGGCTCGACCCATGGCGAGGTGGAGACTTTCCCACGTCTTGCAGATGACTTTGGTTTTATCAAAACTGCAGACGTGATGAAGTTTGCCGAAGCTGTCATGACAGTGCAACGCGACTGGGGTAATCGTGTTAACCGTAAACGTTCACGCCTTAAATACACTATCGTCGACCATGGCTATGAGAAATTTAAAGCCGAAGTCGAACTGCGCGCTGGGGTGAAGTTTGAGCCTAAGCGTGATGTAGTGATTGGCGACCGCGGCGACCGTTATGGTTGGGTTGAAGGCGTTGACGGTAAATGGCATTTAACCTTATTTATCGAAAGCGGCCGCATTAAAGATTTACCGGGCCAAACCCTGCAAACGGGACTGCGTGAAATAGCTAAGATCCACAAAGGCGATTTCCGTATGACCTCGAATCAAAACATGATCATCGCAGGTGTGGCGGCAGAAGATAAAGCCACCATTGAAGGCTTAGCCCGCAAACACGGACTACTGGGCCAAGTGTTGACGCAAACCCGCGGTCATTCGATTGCCTGTGTGGCTTTGCCGACGTGTCCATTAGCGATGGCGGAAGCTGAGCGTTACTTCCCTGAGTTTATCGATCATATCGATGCGCTGCAGGCAAAACACGGCATCAGTGAGCAAGCGATTGTGGTGCGGATGACAGGTTGTCCAAACGGTTGTGCGCGTCCATTTGCCGCTGAAATCGGGCTTGTGGGTAAGGCGCCAGGCCGTTACAACTTGTACTTAGGCGCAAGCTTTGAAGGGACTCGTCTGAACAAGATGCACAGAGAAAATATCCAAGAGGCGGAAATTCTCGCCGAATTGGATGCCCTGTTTGGCCGCTACGCCGTTGAGCGTGATGCAGGCGAAACCTTTGGTAACTTCACCGTCCGCGTGGGCGTTGTGAAGGCGGTGATTGATGCCGCTAAGGATTTTCATGGTTGATCATCAACAAAAAACCAGTGATACAGTGCCGACTGTGGTCAGCACGGCCGAGTTAACGGCGCTATTGAGTGCGCCCAAGGCCGAGCAAACGATAGAGCTTGAGCGCATAAATCAGTTCTTAGCCGGATTGAGCGCACAAGAACGAGTGTTATGGGGCTTAACTTATTTGCCCGGTAATCATGCGCTGTCGTCAAGTTTTGGTATTCAAGCCGCAGTGATGCTGCATATGGTGAGTCAGGCACAGGCGAATATTCCGGTTATCCTCACGGATACAGGGTATTTGTTCCCTGAAACCTATCAGTTTATCGATGAGCTGACACAGCGTTTGTCACTGAATGTAAAAGTATATCAAGCGCCGATGACAGCCGCATGGCAAGAGGCACGCTTTGGTAAGTTGTGGGAGCAAGGGTTAGACGGGCTAGAGCAATACAACCGTTTAAACAAAGTTGAGCCTATGCAACGCGCCTTAGCCGATCTTGACGTCGGTACTTGGTTTGCAGGTCTGAGACGTAGCCAAGCCAGCACTCGTGAGGCGCTGCCGATACTGGCGATTCATGGCACTCGCTTTAAGTTACTGCCGATTATCGAGTGGTCGAATAAAGATGTGCACCTATATTTGACTCAATTTGACTTGCCGTACCACCCACTTTGGGATCAAGGCTATGTTTCTGTTGGTGATACCCATTCGAGTAAACCACTTGAATTAGGCATGACAGAGGAAGAAACGCGCTTTAATGGGCTGAAACGTGAGTGTGGCCTGCATTACGATATCTAGTTATCTTATTGATTTAAAGTATTAAACGCCTCAATTGCCATTGGGGCGTTTTTTATCTCTGTGTGATAAGTGTTATCTTTGGTTGAATTTAATACTCTGGATTGACGATAAAGCGAATCGATGTCATTTAAGCGTCATTTCACTGAGATATATTGATATTCATAGGGTTAGTGTTAGTGGCTCTTTAAAGTATAAAAATGTTGTACATTTTTACTCACAGAGTTATGCACATTGGTTAAGCCTGAACTATATTTTGAAGTTCCCGTAGATGGTTTTGAGGGATTTTACTGTGAAATTGACATGATTCATGTCTTTTCCGAGGTTAAGTGGTTGTATATCGGTATTTATGGGCTGGGTTTGCTGTGTATTGATATCATTCGACTGGATGCAGTGAAAGCGTTGAAAACCGGACTCGCAGCTGCGAGTATCAAGCAGTTTGATTGACTTGCTAGCCCTCGTTAATCAGCCATCATTACCTCGGTCAGCTGTCGTCAAAGCTGCCGAGGTCAAGTTAAGTCAAGCCCTCGCCATCTTCAATAGTGATTTGTCATTGTGGTTATTTCTCTGCCTATCTTTGATTCTCGAGTAAGATATCCTTGGTGTTTCCTCTATTGTCGTAGCATGATCGACCCGCAACTCCCTTAAGGCTTTAGGCGGTTTTCTAATAAGCCTTGGTTGTTGTAAAGAATGCCTAATGGATTGGCTTGACTGGATATCATAAACGAGAGATGAGAGTGCGCGGATGAGATGGTGTAAATGACGGCCCCTTTATATGCGATGCGAGATCATGTCAGGCGTCCTAGTGCCAATAAGTCGAGTAGTCCTGCTCCTCAGAGGCGTAAGCGTGGCTTTCGTCGTTTATTGTCTTGGCTATTCAAGGGATTAGTATGGGCATTCATTTGCTCAATCTTATTGGTTATTCTACTCAGATTCGTTAATCCACCCATGTGGACTTGGCGGATTGAGCGCGCCTTATTTCCACCTGCACCTATGGGGGAAGTCATGCATCAGTGGCGCGATTTAGCGCACATTTCTCCTGAGCTACAATTGGCGGTGATCGCCGCAGAAGATCAACGTTTTGCCGAGCATACGGGATTCGATTTAGCCGCGATAAGTTCGGCGCTGAAATACAATCAGAAAGGCACTAAAGTTCGCGGAGCCAGTACCTTAAGTCAGCAGGCGGCGAAAAACCTGTTTATGTGGTCTAGCCGCAGTTTCTTTCGTAAGGGATTAGAAGCTTGGTTTACCTTAATGATGGAACTGACTTGGGATAAGTCGCGCATTCTTGAAGTGTATTTAAATATCGTCGAATTTGGCCCAGGTATTTACGGCGCCGAAGCGGCATCAAAGCATTATTTTGGAAAGTCTGCGGCAAAACTAACCCAATATGAGGCTTCATTACTCGCAGCCATCTTACCCAATCCTTGGCGTTATAAAGTGTCGCCTCCATCGTCCTATGTGCAGCAGCGCTCCGCGTGGATCCGCAAACAAATGCGCCAGTTAGGTGACGTCACGCTTAAAAAAGTCCACGAAACGGGATGAAGTTCTGGCGTGTGAGTTTGGAACAGATGAATTTATGTGTCATTGGGCACTTTGTTTAATCGTCGACGACTTAAAGATCTTTTATTACTGAATTGAAATAAGATTGGAAACCTGTTGAATTAAGGTTAACGCTGATGCGTTTTAACGGTTTGATTCCCTATCCTGTTCGCTTCTGTATCGGTTTAATGTTAAATTATCGGGCAAAATTTATACCTTAGTTTTCTGATTTTGCATTATCTGCGTAAGGGATATGTAAGAGCGGATAAATATTCAAATACCTAGGGATTACTTTAGGTATTGATTTCATAAAATTGAATGGTCATTAAATGGAGTTTCTTAAATGAAAAAGATTGTGATTGCCGCGGCAATTATTGCAGCTGGTGCGGGTGGTTATTGGTATACGCAGAATGGTGCTGGCTCGAGTGCCTCTGCAAACCCTTTGCTCGACTATGTGCCCGCTGATACGCCGATATTTTCGGGTCAGCTAAAACCCTTCCCGTTGAAAGCGTATTTACAGTCTATTTCTGGAAATTATCAGCAATATCCAAGTAACGCGCTTGCCGATTTTGGTGAGCTGGATAGCCCTATGGGTAAGTTCTTCGTCAGCATTTATCAGCAGTATATGGATGGCATTAAAGATCCAGCCTTACTGTTGAAAACCTTTGGTTTTCCTGATGAAATTAAACCATATTTCTATACGCTAGGTGCTTTGCCTGTATTCAAGATTGACGTCAATCAAGCGGATGCATTTTGGGCTGCATTAGATAAAGCCGAAAAAGACAGTGGCGTGACCCACGAAATGCGTAAAGTGGGTGATGTTGATTATCGCGCTTATGCATTATCGGATGAAGCTTCAACTGAAAAAGCTGATCTGTTATTTGCCCAAAAAGATGGCATATTAACGATTACTTTCAGCACTTCTATTACCGAGCCTGAATTATTAGAAATGGCATTCGGTATTAAGAAGGCGCCGCAGTCATTAGCCGCTTCTGGCATATTAGACGATATTATTAAGACCCATGGTTTTAAAGATGACAGCATCAGCTTTATCAACCATGTTGAAATCGTGAAGGCGTTGACTTCAGCCGATAGCAATATGTTATCCAAGCAATTGACAAAGTTTTTTGCTAATGAAAGCGTCGGTGAAGATCCATTAGCGCAAATTAGAACACCTGAATGTCGCACCGAATTAACCGCCATTGCTGCTAATTGGCCGCGCACGGTTGCGGGTTTAACCGCGTTTTCTGTGACAGAAAAAGAAAGCCATATGGCGGCCTCATTTGTGGTTGAAACTAAGAATCAACCAATTCTTGCGGCAATGCAAAAGATGCGTGGCTTTATTCCTGCACATCTGGCGGATATCGACAGCACTATCTTCTCTATGGGCATAGGCTTAGATGTCAACGAAGTTGCACCTTCATTAACGGCTATTTGGGATGATCTGCAAAAGCCGCAATTGACCTGTGCGCCACTGGCCGAGTTGCAAGCTGAGTTGAGCCAACAGAGCCCAGCTATGCTAGGCATGTTCACTGGTATGGCGAACGGTGTGAAAGGCATGAGCGTTTCATTGCTCGACTTTAAAATGAGCACACAAGATCAAGAGCCTAAGTTAGAAAGCTTAGATGCGTTAGTCAGCCTCAGCGCCGAAAATCCATCTATGTTGTTCAATATGGTGAAACCTTTCGCGCCTATGTTGGCCGAAGTGCAATTAGCCGATAACGGCGATGCCACTGACTTATCACCCATATTGATGTTGCCTCCTGAGTTAGGTGTTAAGCCTATGCTCGCGATTAAAGGTCAGCATTTAGTGGTGTATAGCGGTGATAAAGGTCTGGCGTTGGCAAACAAATTAGCGGGCGAGAAACTGTCTGCGAATGGCATGTACAGCTTATCTGCTGACTACGGCAAGATGTTCACTCCAATGCTGACGTTGTTAGAAATGAGCGGCGAGCCAATCCCTGAAGAAATGAAAATGCTTAAAGATTACAACATGCGAGTTCAAATGAGCTTTGATGTGAATAAGCAAGGTTTGGTTATAGGTTCAGTTGCCAATTCTAAAGCGACTGAAAAGAAATAATTCTAGAATCCATTCTTTAGCTAACTGATATCAGTTAACGAATCAATGTTTGAAATGAGCCAGCAGATTGCTGGCTCTTTTTTTGATTCAATTCAGCTTAGCTTGAGCTAGCTTAGTGGGTTGTGATGTTTGAATTATCTGAGTTTTTGGTTTAGCGGAACGCACTAAACTCACTAATCCTTGCCATTGAATATCACTGTTTTGGGGAAGCCAAATATCGGGCTCAGTCCCAGCACCTGACAAGAGTTTTCCCTGTGCGTCATAGGTCAATGAACTACTGAATCTTATGTCTAATCCACTGTTTGGCAGTTTAAAATGGGACTGTCGAGCAAAGTCGCCCGAGGTTTTTTCACCAATCAAATTCGCCCTAGACCAAGATTTAGTGCGATAGGCAATCCACTCACATTCTTGGCGGCATTTGGGACTCACGAGCAGCGCTAAGCGATTTCGCCCTTCAGGAGTCACCGCAGGTTTAGTGCGAACGTACCAAGGGCTGAATTTATCTTCATCGACTGAGGGTAAGTTGCGGGTGAGGGATTTTAGTCGAGGCACACTGTATTCGAGCGCATCTAAAGGCTTAAAGTTGAGTGGCTGCAGATAGTCATTTCTCAGTTCTGGTGAGCGGCGATAGTGTGCAAATCCCATCACGTTTGGCGCTAAAGTGTTATTTAAATCAGCATCTTGATATCGCGATAACAGGCTCAATAGCTTTGGGCTAAAACCACTAGCGTCACGTAAGTCGATGATCAGTAATGGATGTGTCATACCCTTGAGCAGTTCTTGCTGTAGATCTCTATTTAATTCAAAGGCGTACAGATCACTGATTTTCAGTTTGACCGTAGTATTGTTAACCGTCTCTAATTGATGTGGAACGTCTTGGAATTCGGTGCGCTCAAACTGAGACAACTGATTAATGAATTCCAAAACACTCATATCTTGTGTCTGATCTTCTTGATTATTTTCCACTAATTGAGTCTGCGGTTCGCGGCTTGGCAGGGCGAGAGTCACCTGCTGGGTTTGCAGATCATCATTAATCAGCGTAACCAGCACATAGGGCTTGATGCTGAGCCCTAAATCTTCACGCAGCAGGTTAAGTTTTTTCAGCCAAGGTAACTGCATTTCTTGGCTCTGTTTTGCAGGTTCAGGTAAATAGGCTTGGCTGGCTGCTACCCATTTACTCATAGGTAAACCGTCGATATGAGTCACAAAGGGAAAGTCGTTGTTGATTGGACTATTACTGCTATCTAAGGCTAACCACTGGTCGTTGAGTGGCCGTAAGGTTAACGGGAGATCGCCGCTTTGATCATCGAAGTTGTGTACTTGAGCGCCGGGATCTTTGAGGCTATTGAGTAGTTTAGTGATTTCAGCGGCAAAGCGATCATTGGGAGTGATGTCTTGGTACTGCTCGACAATCAGGCTCGCCATATATTTGAGTTGCGGACTGGCTTTGTCGGGCGTTAACGCATAAAACGCCGAGTGTTGCTCGATTTGATCCAATAAGGTATAGAGATCTTGGCGTACCTCTTGCGCATTAAGCATAGGTGCAGTGTTATCTTTTGGCACAGCAAAAAACGCGAGCTTAAGTAAGCTCGCGAAAATAATGACACTGAGTAGCACGACTATGCTGCGGTAGCTAAAACTCATATTCCTCCATGATGTTAAGGCGTAGCTTCAGGGCACAAAAAGGTGTGCGACTATCGGCTTAAATGCCATTCGGATCAATGTAAATCGTCCCGCTCGGCCATAAACTCAGGTCCATCTGAGCAATTTAGCAGCAGGTTTTGTAGATTAGCAGCAAATTATGGCTGATTTTTGTACTCTGTCACTTTTATATTTGCTACAGAATATCGTTGAGCGAAATCCCGATACCAATACGTTGGTTGTGATAGTTGTAATCGATTAGGCTCTCGCCATAGCCATTAAAGTATTGAGTATAAAGGCGTAAGTTGCCGACGATAGGATAACTCCAGGTTACTTCTGCCGAACCTCTGTCGATATCTTCTAGGTTTGTTCTAAGGGTTAAGGTGAATCTATGTTCATCGATACCATAGACACCAATAAATTCAGCTCTTCCTATGTAGTCATCAATGTTGGGATTATCGTCACCGCGAGCTTGATGCGGATCGGTTTTTTCATCCTCAGGAATACGCCACCAGACTTTGGTTGAGAAGGCGAGTGGACCGGCATCAAAAATCATAGTGGCATAGAGTCGATTCCAGCTGCGAGAAAGCGGTCCTGATTTACCATTTGATTGATGCACAGCACCAACGCCCCAAAAGGAATTGGTCACACTGCCTATTTTCCAATCGTTATTAAACAGCATAAAGACTTCAGGCTCGTGATTGGTTTCACGGAACGGAGATGAGGTGTCTTTGTTATAAACCTGCCAATAGGATTGATTGGTATAGGCAAAGAATAAATGACCATTATCACCAAAGACATTGTACCAAATAGGGAATTTGAAACTGATTTGAAACTTAGCCTCGAACTCATCCAAGGTGTAGGGATTGATGAGGGCATCTTCAGCGAACGGTGCCATGTTGGGATCTGGGCTATAGGTCGCAGGTAAAATGTAATTCACTTTATGGGGTGTAATCACAAAAGGCAGTTCTGCCGTGGCAAGTTCATCTTTGACTCTTCCTTCTACTAATGATTCTTCGGCATTTATACTCGTACAAGCTAATAGCCCAGCCATTGCAATACCTGAATAAAGTCGTTTCATCGGCCCTCCTTGATGTGCTTATTTGTGTATTTGTCAGTCGTACTCAACAAAGATAGTTATGCCCAGCTTACCATTAGAAAGTGAATTTATGGTTATGTAAAAATTCTGCGTCATTTGGTGACAATTTATCTTGTTAGTGAGGTTTTCACCCTGTTGGGGCAGGTTTGGGTAGAATTTTTGGCAATAACATAGTGCCAGAATCACACACTTAGCTGAGCGGTGTTCGTTTTAGATAACAGATGAATCTACATTAAGTTATTTAAATTCAACTGGTTATTAGTGTTTTGTGGCATTTTTGATTTTGAAACTCAATATTTTTCCAATTTAAATCGACGTCAGTGATTTCTTTTATATCTAAAAGATATAAAAACTAATAATTATCTATTTATTATGGAATATAAGACGCGCTATATTTCTACAGACTAAAGTGATCTTGGGGATACTGATGGAAATTTTATCTTTACCGGGCCAAGCGGCCAAAGGCAAAGTCTGGCTGGTGGGTGCAGGTCCTGGTGACGTTGAGTTATTGACGTTAAAGGCATGGCGCATCCTTAAAACTGCAGATGCTGTGCTATACGACGCTTTAGTCAGTCAAGATATCCTAGCTCTTATTCCTAAAGACGCTGAAAAGATTGCCGTAGGTAAACGTGCGGGTAAGCATAGCGCTGCACAGGACGAGATTAATCAGTTACTCGTGACTAAAGCCTACACCCGTAAAAATGTGGTGCGTCTTAAGGGCGGCGATCCTTTTATTTTCGGTCGCGGTGGCGAAGAGTTGCAAACCTTAGTCGAAGCGGGGGTTGAGTTTGAGGTCGTCCCCGGTATTACCGCCGCCAGCGGCACATCGGCCTATGCGGGAATTCCCCTGACTCACAGAGACCATGCCCAAGGTGTCACTTTTATCACTGGCCATTGTCAGTTAGAGAGTCGCCCTATGGACTGGCAAGGTTATGCTAATCCTAACAATACCTTAGTCGTGTATATGGGAATTCTAAACGCTGGCATTATTCGCCAAGGTTTAGTCGATGCGGGCCGAAGCCCTGACACCCCCGTGGCGATAGTGTCAAAGGCGACCACTAAAGAACAACGTCGTTTTATCGGCCGTTTAGGTGAGCTCGAACAGCTTGCCGCCGACCCTGAATTACAAATGCCAGCCTTGATGATCATAGGTGAAGTGGTTGCGCTGAGTGACACCTTGCACTGGTTCAACCCTGAAGCGATTGAATCGACTCAAGCCAGTGATGAGCACACTCAATCGGTTAGCGTGTCGCCGCGTCGATAAGCTAAGCCGCAAACAGTTAAAGATACTTAGCAGTTAGTGATGCTAAGTAACTAATATATTGAACAAATTAAGCTAACCCATGCTGTGGTAATGCAGCGAATTTAAGGTAAACGGAGAATAGTATGGCCGGGCGTGAATTAAGCCACTTACAACAACTGGAAGCCGAGAGCATCCAGATCATTCGTGAAGTTGCAGCCGAATTCGATAATCCTGTGATGTTGTATTCCATCGGGAAAGATTCTTCCGTTATGTTGCACTTAGCGCGTAAAGCCTTTTATCCGGGCAAGATCCCATTCCCGTTGCTGCATGTCGACACGGGTTGGAAATTCAAAGAGATGATCGCGTTTCGTGATGCGCAGGCAAAGAAATTTGGCTTCGAGTTACTGACGCACATCAACCCAGAAGGGTTGGCGCAGGGGATTAACCCTTTCGACCATGGCAGTGCGAAACACACTGACATCATGAAAACCCAAGGTTTAAAGCAAGCACTTAACCAATACGGTTTTGATGCCGCTTTCGGTGGGGCTCGTCGTGATGAAGAAAAATCTCGCGCCAAAGAACGCGTGTATTCGTTCCGCGACCGTCACCACAGATGGGATCCTAAAAACCAACGTCCAGAATTATGGCGCACCTATAACGGCGCAGTGAACAAGGGCGAAAGTATTCGCGTGTTCCCGTTATCTAACTGGACTGAGCTGGATATTTGGCAATATATCTATCAAGAAAACATTGAGTTAGTGCCTTTGTATTTTGCGGCTAAACGTCAAGTGGTTGAGCGCGGCGGTCAGTTAATCATGGCCGATGACGAGCGGATGAAGTTAGCCGAAGGCGAGCAGTTTAAAGAAGAATTGGTGCGTTTTAGAACCTTAGGTTGCTACCCACTTACGGCCGCCATGCATTCTGAGGCCGACAGCCTAGAGAAGATTATTGAAGAGATGCTGTTAACCCGTTCAAGCGAACGTCAGGGGCGATTGATCGACTCAGATCAAAGTGCCTCGATGGAGCAGAAGAAGCGTCAAGGCTACTTCTAATCTCGGCAAGGTTAACCCTATTTCGCGAAGGTGGCGCAAGTAAAGCGCGACCTTCAGCCAAGCAGATCAAGAGTGAGAATAAGATGGACAAAGCGGTCAATAAAACCAATCTCATGGCGGCAGAAATTACCCTCCATGGTGTGAAAGAATATCTAGCCCTGCAGCAACACAAAGGCTTACTGCGCTTTTTAACCTGTGGCAGTGTGGATGACGGCAAAAGTACCTTAATCGGCCGCCTGTTACACGACAGCGCGCAGATCTATGAAGATCAATTAGCAAGCCTCAAGAGCGACAGCGCCAAGATGGGCACCACAGGTGAAGCCATTGACTTAGCCTTACTGGTGGATGGCCTGCAAGCTGAGCGCGAGCAGGGCATCACTATCGATGTGGCTTATCGTTATTTTTCAAGTGATAAGCGCAAGTTCATCATCGCCGATACGCCAGGGCATGAGCAGTACACTCGCAACATGGCAACGGGTGCATCAACCTGTGATTTAGCGGTGATTTTAGTCGATGCCCGCTACGGCGTGCAGACTCAGACTAAGCGCCATGCGTTTATCGCGTCATTACTGGGTATTCGTCACTTTGTTGTGGCCGTGAATAAGATGGATTTGCTTGGGTTTGACGAGCAAGTATTCAACCGTATTCGTGCCGATTTTACGGATTTCGTTAAAGATTTCGGTAACCTCGATATCCACTTTGTGCCGTTATCGGCGCTTAATGGTGACAACGTGGTTGAGCGCAGCACCCAAAGCCCTTGGTATCAAGGCGGTACTCTGCTTGAACTGCTAGAAACCATTGATACTCAACGTGAACTCAGCTCATTGCCTGTGCGTTTTCCTGTGCAATATGTGTCGCGCCCTCACTTAGATTTTCGCGGTTTTGCGGGCACTTTAGCCTCTGGCATTATCAATGTCGGTGACGAGTTAGTCGCTTTGCCATCGGGCAAACGCAGCAAGGTTGAACGTATTGTGACCTTCGATGGTGACATACAAGAAGCGGTTGCAGGCCAAGCTGTGACGATCACGCTGGAAGATGAAATTGATATTTCCCGTGGCGATTTACTGGCAAGACCGGATTCTGCGCCAGCCGTTGCTAACGTGATCAGCGCTGATATAGTGTGGATGGATGAAAAGCCATTACAACTCGATCAGTTATACGACATCAAAGTGGCTGGTAAGAAGACGCAAGCCTCTGTGACTGCTATCGATTATGTGGTTGACGTTAACACCTTAGCGCGCAGTGCGACGGACACGCTTGGGTTAAACGCGATTGCGCGTGTGACCTTAGAGCTGACCGAAGACATAGTGTTTGATGCATATTCGTTAGTGCGTGATACGGGCGGAATGATCTTAATCGACCGCCTGAGTAATGCGACGGTTGCCGCGGTTATGGTGGTGTCGGGTCAACATGTTAACAAGCAAACAGCGTCACAATTTAGTGCCTTTGAAGTCGAGTTTAATGCCTTAGTGCGTAAACACTTTCCCCATTGGCAAGCGATAGATATCACTAAGCTTGGAGCTTAATTTGTGAGTGACTTGTGGCTATTAGCGATTATTTTGATAGGGCTTGTGGCTGGCTTAATTAGTGGCCGTATCAATCCAGCGGTATTGTTTTTATTTGCATTTTTGCTCTGTTATTTGCTTGGCATGGTTGCGCTCGATACCGCATTAACAAGCTTTACCAATATTGGCTTAGTCACGCTTGTCCTGTTGGTGTTGGCCGCGACGGCGTTAGAAAAAACGTCCCTGCTGGGAAAGTTGAGTCAAGTCATAGGCAATAGTTCTTTGCCTATGACAATGGCAAAGCTCGGTTTTTCGACGGCTTTACTGTCGTCATTTACCAATAACACTGCAGTTGTGGCATCACTGATTGGTGTTGTGCGCCGCAATCAAGCACACGCGCCAGCTAAGTTATTATTGCCGTTAAATTATGCGGCAATTTTAGGTGGCACACTGACCCTGATTGGTACCTCGACCAACTTGATTGTGAACTCCTTTGTAGAAAACGCCGGCTTACCCGCCTTAGGCTTCTTCGAGTTTACGCCAGTTGCAGTGGTGATCGTCGTCGCAGGCATCTTGTTATTGACCTTACTGGCGAACATTCTGCCCGACAGACGGGAAGAATCAGGTGAAGAAGCGCTGCCATATTTGCTCGAAGCCCATGTGGCGAAAGGTTCGTCCTTGGTCGGTCGCAGTGTGGTGGATAACAAACTTAGGGCACTAAAAAAGTTATATCTGGTTGAATTAGAACGCAGTGGCATTTGTATTTGCCCTGTGCCGCCCCAGTTAGTGTTACAAGCGGACGATGTGCTGCGCTTTAGTGGCGCGGTGGAATCGGTTGAGTTATTGCACCAATTCGATGGTTTAGATTGGTTTGGTAAACATCAAGCCAAAGGACAAAATTTAGTTGAAGCTGTACTCGCACCGTCATCCAGTTTAGTGGGCAGTTCGTTGAAAGCATCGCGTTTTCGTGAGCAATTTGATGCGGCTGTGATGGCCATTCGCCGCGGAAATCATCCGCTGAAGGGCGGACTCGGTGACATTATTCTGCAACCCGGTGATGTGTTGTTATTGACGCCAGGTGATGGTTTTAGCAATAGCGCAAAGCTGAGTTCAGAGTTTGCAGCGATCAGTGGCTTAGATTTGAATGTGCGTCTAGACAGTCGCCGTGGTCGTTGGGTATTGCTGAGCTTTGCGGCAACGATCGTCCTGAGTGTCACTGGCATATTACCCTTGGCTAAAGGTTTAGTGATATTGCTGCTCAGTTATTTTGCCATAGGCGCAGTCACACTGGCTGAGCTTAAACGCCGTTTCCCATTGGAATTAGTGGTGATCGTGGGGAGTGCATTAGGGCTTGCCAACTTGATGATGAGTACAGGCCTTGCGAACAGTTTAGCCCAAGGATTACTCTCAGTTATTAACGGTTATGGGGTATTTGGCGCTTTTGTCGGCGTGTATTTAATGACCTTATTGCTGACTGAACTGGTGACCAATAACGCAGCGGCGGCGCTGGCGTTCCCTATCGCTTACGCGATCGCGCTTAATTACGGTGTCGATGCAAGGCCCTTTATTATGGCCGTTGTCTTTGGTGCCAGCGCGAGCTTTATTTCACCCTACGGCTATCAGACCAATTTGATGGTATTTAATGCGGGTAATTATCGCTTCAGTGACTTTGTCCGCCTTGGATTGCCGTTATCTGTGCTGTATTCCCTGATAGTGATATTTATGGTGCCGATCATCTTTCCATTTTAGTGATTAGCTTGAGTTTATTGCCCTTATGTTAGCGGTTAGTCAACATGGGGATTGAGGAGTTTTTATGACAAATATCGTGTGGCATCAACATCCTGTAGACCAAGCCGCCAGAGCCGAGCAGAAAGGCCAAAACCCAGTACTACTTTGGTTTACCGGACTTTCTGGCGCGGGCAAGTCAACATTGGCGGGTGCACTAGAGCGGGCGTTATTTGAGGCGGGATTCCACACTTATTTGCTCGATGGCGATAATGTGCGCCATGGCCTGTGTAAAGATTTAGGGTTTACGGTTGAAGACCGTGATGAGAACCTGCGTCGTGTGGGTGAAGTGGCTAAATTGATGGTGGATGCGGGGCTTGTGGTGTTATCGGCCTTTATTTCCCCGACCCGTGAAGAACGTGATGGTATTCGTGCCCGTTTTCCTGCGGGGCAGTTTATTGAAGTGCATGTAGCGACGCCTTTGAGTGTGTGCGAGCAGCGTGACCCTAAGGGGTTGTATGTGAAAGCGCGCAGTGGCGAAATTAGCAATTTCACTGGTATTTCATCACCCTATGAAGCGCCATTAGCCGCTGAGTTAACCATAGATACCAGTAAAGGCGATTTAGCGACTCAAGTGCGCGCCTTAATCGATTATCTGACGGCAATCAATGTTATCAATACCGATAAGGCTAAAGCACTCGCCTAGTGTTATGACTAGTTATGCCTAGCCATATTAAATCTTGCCTTAGCAAGTGATTGAATGCTCATAAAAAACAGGAGCCTTGGGCTCCTGTTTTATTTTGGGCGCAATGAGTTCACTATGTTCAATGCTGATATTCAAGCAATATGGTTTAAGCACCGCGTTCAAACAGAATAGTTCAAGCATCATGGTTAGATATCAAGTTTTAGCATCATATTCGGCCAGCATACTGGCTATCTATCGCCGTTGCGTATAAGCGGTTAATTCAGGTTCAGCTCGGCGGTTTCTGGCGCTGTTACTGGGATTATCAGGCTGAAAACGCTGCCTTTACCTAACTTACTGCTGACCGTAATTTTCCCGCCAAGAAGTTGGCTGACGAGTTGATAAGTTAAGTGTAACCCCAGCCCAGTTCCGCCATTTCCCCTGCGAGTGGTAAAGAAGGGGTCGAAGATTTGTTTCATCGTTTCCGCGCTCATCCCTATGCCATTGTCTGAGACTGTGATTTCGACTATTTGATCTTCTATCATCTTTGCCGAGATTTTTATCTGGCCATTTCCCCTTCCTTCGAAAGCATGGGTTATCGCATTAGTGACGAAGTTTTCAAGGGATTGTCCGAGTGCGCCTGGGTAGCTGTTCATTTCGATAGTGGCATCAATGTCGATTTCGAGCTCATGGGATTGCTTCTTCATCCGTAGCCATGAGGTATGTAGCATGTCCTGAACGAGACTTGTGAGCTTAAAACTACGGCGTTCTTCCCTTGTTCTATCCACGGCTAAGCGTTTGAAGCTACTGACTAAGGTTGCGGCTCTGCTTAAATTGGCTTGCACTATCTCCGCGCCTTCATGGAAGTGAATAAAGTAAGTATCGACATCAGATCGCTTAAGACCCGATTCGAAGGCGTTTTGTAGCTTAGTGCATTCATTTTTCATGCTCGATAACGTGACCTGTGCAGCGCCGACAGGGGTATTGAGTTCATGGGCGACGCCCGCCACCATCATGCCTAAGGATGAGAGTTTTCCCGTCTCGATGAGTTGTTGCTGAGTGTCGTGTAAGTGCTGTAACGATTCGGCTAACGCGGTATTGGATTGGGTGAGTTTTTGCTGTTGCTCGGTTAACTCTTGATTCAACTTGTCCCTTACTCGCATGGACTTTGCTGCGCGCCAGCAGATCCCACCGCCGAGTAATAGTAATAAAATCCCTAGACTGAGCGCTTCCAGCAGGCTGCGTTGATTAATCTTTGAAAGTTGATCATTGGGAACCCGTATCACGAGTTTCCAATCTTGGTCAGAAGTGTTGGTCGCATCTTGTACATTTTCATAATCCCAGAGCCCTTCGGGGGTGATAAAAGCACCTTCGCTATCTTGGGTAATCTGTTGCCAGGCATCGGGATTGAGCTTAGCTAAGGTTAATTCGGGGCGATTAAACATAAATGCCCAAGTGAGTTCGGAATTGGATGAGAGTAGCCAGTAACCCTCTTTATTCAGCAGTGAAAGCTCGACATTGCTGTTAGCCGTAATTTTGGCAATGGCGTCTAACATTGATTGGGCGAGAAAATTGAGGGCAATAAAGCCTTGGCGCTCGCCTGAGGGTAAAAACACGGGAGTGGTGACTCTTAATACGGGCTTGATAGGAGTTTCAATTGTCCCCTTCTCAACATTCAAATCTAAGGGCGAAAAGTAAAAACTATTGGGCGCTAAACGTAAGCTTTGGATGGAGTAGTAGCGTTCGGCTTTTGATTGCAATAATGGCTTAGCAACCACTTGCGGACGTTCTTGGATAAGGTTAACCCTCACTTTCTCGAAGGCATGATTATCGAGCCAACGTACCTGATCGTAGTTTTGTGATGCGGCACTAAAGCTCTTGAAGAAATGTTCGACCTGAGTGAGATCTTGCTCATTTCCCGCCGCCGCATCGAGGAGTGTTTGATATTTAGCAAGAAATAGGGCGTCGCGCTTAATATTACCAATATGGTAGGCAATGGTTTTAGCGGCATCACCTAAAAGGGTGTTCGCCTCTTGGTATAAGGGCACCATGGCATCTTCATGGCGCTTTTGATAAAGCAAAGTGGTGAGTATGGGCACCAACAATAACCACGGCAGCATGAATCTGAGCCAGTAGCCCCAGAAGGTAGGCTGAGTCAATTGCGATGGCGCTGTCATAGTGGTGTTTTTTGGTAGTTTTTAAGCCAAGTTAATAACTCCGGTAGTGGCATTGGCTTAGCATAAAAGTAGCCTTGGGCATCGTGGCAGCCGCGGTCGCTTAGCCATTTCGCTTGCTCTTTAGTCTCAACGCCTTCGGCAATCACATTCATGTGGAAGCGTTGTCCTAACAAGATAATGCTATCGACTATCGCAGCGGCGCCATCATCTGAGGTGACATTGTCGATAAAGGATTTATCAATCTTAATGCGGTCGAAGGTCAGTTTGCTGAGATAGGCTAATGAGGAAAATCCGGTACCAAAATCGTCAATTGCGACTCTAATATCTATCGAGCGTAAGTCATTTAACTGCTTGCGGATGGTTTCGAAATTTTGCATCGCAATCGATTCAGTGACTTCTACTTCTATCTGACCTAGAGGCATGTTAGCGTCGGCAATGTGCTGCTTTAAAATATCGACTATGTTCTCCTGTTCGAACTGCATGGCCGATAAGTTCACTCCCATACATAAATTGGTATAACCCGCCTCATTGAGTGTGCAGAGTGCTTGGCAAGATTGCACGAATAGTTGCTCACCGAGTTGGGTGATCAAACCTGTCGCTTCGGCAATGGGGATAAAATCCAACGGCGGCACATTTTGACCATTTGGCAAGGTCCAGCGAGCCAGCGCTTCAACCCCGACGACTTCACCCGTTTTAATACAGACTTGCGGCTGCAGTGCAATATGGATGTCATTACAGGTAATACTGTGTTGCAGCGCTTGTAAGAGTTCGAAGTGATAGGCCACATTATCGTCATTGGCTTGTTGGTAAGTCACATGTTGTCTAATGCCTAACTTTTTGGCGGTTTTCTGGGCCATGTTGATTTGCGTTATGGCATCGACCGCAGTGCCATCGGCTAATTCTAGTGGCAGTGTGACAGTGCTGATATTAACCGTGATCTTCGATTTTCCTTGCTGATAGGGCTCAATGAACAGTCGACTAATAATGTCAGCGGTGACTAAGGTTTTAGGGCCGAGCACGGCAAATTTATCATCCTTGAGGCGAGCGACTAACACACAAGCATCAAAGTGTTCGCGCAAACAAGAGGCAACGTGTTTGAGCATCTCGTTACCTTGGGGCGAACCAAATACACGATTAAAGTCGGAAAACTTATCAATATCAATAATCAATAAATTAAATTTTTCGCGAATATCTTCCGCCAGCACGCCTTCTAAGGTGCGGAGCAACACGTTGAGATTAGGGATTTTGACGAGCGGATCTTCAAAAGCAATCTTATCTAGTTGGCTCATGAGCGACACGCTATGCAGGCCGCCACAAATATTCATGCTAAACACACGGATCATTTCCGTTTCCGTGATATCCAGTGGTCTGCCTGTGGCTAAATAAACGGAGTAATCGGCGCCTGCGAGTTCGTCGGGGAAGAAGAGGCAAGTAAAGTCATTTTCGATACGGGATTCCCTGCGGCTCAGGCAAAGTTCAAGTTGTGCCCGTATGTGTTGCTGCTCAAGCTGCTGTAAAGCATAGCCAAAATAAGGTTCAAACTCGCCCGATGCGGCAATGATTTGGTGGGAAATACCCTGTTCAGTTAATTCCCCCATTGATTTCACGCACACAATGCCACCATGGGGCAGGTTTAATAGCTGGGATAATTGTCGCAGCATCTTGCCTGAGAGTTCTTTGATATTGCGTGAGGTGTAGAGCGCGCCGCTGGACTCGGCAATCAGTTGCAAACCACGCTTAGCATTGGCAATACTGCTAATTTGTTGATATGAGCGCAGGTTAGTCGTGAGAATAGTTTGCAGTCTATCGGCCGATAACTCGGATTTAGTCCAATAGTCGTTGATATCGTAATCTCGCATTACATCGAAAATAGGGGCCATACCGGGCTGACCTGTAAGCAGTATAATGCGGATTTTTTCGTTACCGAGCACTTCCCGAATAGCACGGACTAACCGTAGCCCTGCATCTTCGGTTTCCATCACCACATCGACTAAGGCGATCGCAAAATCATTTTCCTTAGTTAACACTTGGCAGGCTTTTGCATAGCTAAAGGCTTGGGCCAGCTCAATTTTACAATCTAATACTTTGAGGGTTGATAACGCGAAGGCGGTCGAACGTTGGAAGTTTGAGTCATCGTCCACCGTGAGTATTTTGACTGTTTTTTGATTTTCGAGGTGTTGTGGTGACGGTTGTTCGTCTAAAAAAAAGACATTTTGTTCTTGACTAATTATTCTCTCCATCCTTGAGATGCCATTCGCATCCTTATTCACTCAGCAAATAAAACGAGCATTTTTTATACATAGAGTATTTGCGACAGATGGAGTTTATTCAAGCAAATATTTCTATTAGTCAATAATATAAGCGATTATGTCGCTACTCGATCTTAAAATCCTTAGCGAACAAGAGTTGCAGTGCCTTGAGGTATTCTTGATCCGGTTTAGGTTGCACGAGTTGGGCGAGTTCATCACCAATCGGTGTTAAGCGATAATAACTAAAAAGCAGATTACCGCTCTTGGGCGTAAGCTTCATTTGTATGCCTTGCAGGGCAAATTGAATGGGGGTTTTATTGTTGAGTAAACCAGTTTCGAACTCGCTGCTGTGCAGTATACCCGCATCGACTAAGGTCAGAATGCTGGAGTAGGGTAGGCCAAACTGGGATAAACCTAAATTGACTGAGGTTGTTTTACGGAAATATTGGCCAATCCCACCCGACAAGCGGTAGCCACTGATGAGTTTTAGACGCTGTTCGCTATTGACCTTAGCCGCCATGCCAAGGGCCTTTTCAAGAATTTGTGCTTCCCTGTGGGTCAGTTGCTTGAGTAGCGCTAAGGTGCGCAGACTGAAGTTGCCGGGATTGACTATCTCGCTCGATAATATCCGTGCCCACAAGTCTTGCATTCTACGGTTATGGATTTGCTCCGCCATCAAAAAGAATTGATGACTCCAGTCGGGATCGAGATCGACTCCAGTCACATCAGATGGCGTATAACTGAGGGCTAAGGCAAAAATGGTTTCCACATTGGCTTGATACTGGCTCGATAACTTGCGTGCTCTATGTTGAGCTCGCTCGGCTATTGAGGCGTTCGCAGGGCGATATTCTTGCTCACTGGCGAGCCCTAATTGGCGACCGAGTAGCAGGGCTTTTTTGCGAGCGGATACCTCGGATGCTGACTCGCCTTCTTCTGCCAACAGTAAAATATCTGAATCCTTCATCGCGTTATTAATCCTTGAGCCTGCACTGTGGTTGAGATGAGGGTTTAGTGAACTCTTACATTCGGTTGTAGCTTACTTTAGATGATCATCTCTTTAGTTTGAGCATCTCGTTAAGCCAATTCTTTGGTTCGTTATTATGCCGTTTTATTTAACGACTTTAGCGATTGATTTCGCACTTTTAGTTGGCCAAGACCATAAGGTTTCATTACCCGGTTCAGGATGGCGCGGAACATTCAGCGCTAGCAGTAACGAACATACGGCAAAGCCCGCCCCTATGTAAAATACAAAGGCGGGATCGGTTAACCATAATAAGCCCAAAAGTACAGGAATAATCACAGCCGCTATGTGGTTTATGGTGAAACTGACTGACATAGTGGCGGCAATGTCTTTGCTGTCGGCGATTTTTTGAAAATAGGTTTTCATCGCAATTGCCATCGCAAACAGTAAATGATCGATGACGTAGAGTGCTGCCGCCATATGGGCTTGTTCGACTAGGGCATAGCTGATAAAGACTAAGATGAGTCCAATATATTCCACAGTAAGCGCATTACGCTCACCAATACGTCCAATCAAACGACCAATAGCAGGCGCAAACAGTAGATTAACGGCATAGTTGATTAAGAACAGCGCAGTGATTTCACTGACGCTATAACCAAACTTTTCGACCATCATAAAGCCCGCAAACACCATAAAGATTTGTCGTCTCGCACCCGAGAAAAAGGTCAGCAGGTAATAGAGCCAATAGCGCTTACGCAAAATGATTTTCTTATGTTGTACTTCCGTGGTCTCAAATTTAGGGTAATACCAAGTCATGGTCAGCATCATGACCAGACCTAACGCACCAATAATTAAATACATGTGTTGATAGTCTAACTTCAACCAGGTCATCACTAGCCAAATACTTGCATAACCCACTAAGGCTGCGGCCGAGCGCCACGCCAGTGCTTTACCCATAAAACCCGCCGCATCTTTTTTATCGACCCACTGCAGCGTCAGTGATTGGTTGATGGTTTCAAAATAGTGAAACCCGACGGACATCAACACAGTCGTCAGATACAAGCCGATGACTTGAGGAAAGAAACCTGTCACCGCCACGCCGATACAAAGCAAGGCCAGCGAGAGTAGGGCGAAGGCTTGTTCTCGAATGAGTAAAAGCACAAAAATGGCGGTGAAAGCCAAGAAACCTGGGATCTCGCGCAGGCTTTGTAACATGCCGATTTCAGCACCGGTGAACTGGGCTTTTTCAATCACGAAGTTATTGAGCAGTGCCTGCCAAACGGCAAACACAAGCGACATCACAAAGGTCATCCACAGCAAGAGTGCTTTAGGATCTTTGGTTTGAATGGATTTCATGGATATGGACTCAGGCGATAAGTGTGCAAATGCTAATGCTTTTTTGGCTAATAGGCTAGATCACTTAACGCTTAAAGAGTGTGTGGTTTATGAATCAATATAGCGATTTCTTTGAATAAAAATACGGCCGTCAGATCCGCTATACAATCAGATACTAATGTAATTTGTTTGTAAATTTAATTGTAAATTCTAATGCAAATCATTCTCAATTGATCTATTTTGTTCGCGCATTTACGGGGAAGCTGTTACACAGCGCGGAGAAAGAAATGAGAGCAGAGTTAAAGTTGAGTTCATTGGCCATCATGGTCACTGCGTTCATAGGTAGTGTTAATTGCACTGCACAGGCAGCGACGGACCCTGCGATTTTAGAGCAGGCTATCGCAAGACAAGAGGCTCAATTACAAGAATTAAAGCAGCAATTATCAGAATTAGCTGCGCAACAGAAACAGCAGCAAGTTCAGCAGACAGACTATCAAACTAAGACCAGTGTCGCGGTAGATCGTGTTGAAACCGCCGCCGATAAACTTAGCAAGTTTTCATTTCAATCCTACGGTACCGCCGTTTATACCAGTGATGAGTACTTTGATAACGTCCAAGACACCACACCAGAGCGCCGTAATCGTTTCGATTTAGAACGTGTTGTAACTGAGTTCGGCTATCAGTTTACCGATGCTTGGAGCATGGAAGTCGAGATAGAGTATGAGCATGGTGGCACAGGCGTCGCTTTAGAATACGATGGTTTTGATGAGTTCGGTGAATTCGAAACAGAAGTCGAAGCTGGAGGAGAGGTGATGATCGAAAAGGCCGAGCTGCGTTATCGTCCGTCTAAAGCCTTTGGTATTAAATTTGGTAATATCCATGTTCCTATTGGCTTGACCAGTATGCTGCACAAACCAAATCAATATCTTACCGTGATGCGTCATCGAAGCGAAGCCGCCATGATCCCCGCCGTTTGGAATGAAAACGGTATCGGTATATATGGTGAAATGGCTGATTTCCACTATCAGGCCCAAATTATCAGTGGTCTCAATTCAGAATATTTTAGAACCTATGATTGGGCAGCGTCGGGTCATCAAAAACGATTCGAGCATGTTAATGGTGACGATTTAGCATTTGCAGGACGTTTAGATTACGGCAACTTTAAGAAAGGTTCCGCCGTTGGTGTCGCTTACTACTATGGCAATACCAGTGGTAATCGTCACAAGAGTAATAAAATCAATGTGGATGGCACAGTTAGCATAGTGTCCGTCGCAGCAGCTTATGTTGAAGGTCCTTGGATCTTACGCGGTCAGTATCTCTACGGTACCTTGAGCGACAGCGATGCCATTACTCAAGCAAATAAGACAACGCCAGGCTTAAGGCCTGGTAACTTCGCACAGTTAGGATCGCAGTCACAGGCTTTCTTTGTTGAAGCTGGCATCGATTTGAATCATTTCACCTCTCTTCCGTTAACCGTATTTGCCAACATAGATTATTCCAATCCTTTGATGGAAGTCGAAACAGGCACGGCGACTAAGCGTTTTGAAAATACTTGGACCAGTGTCGGCATTAACTATTTCCCTATCCCACAGATAGTGATTAAAGCGGAAGCAGGCTTACAACAAGTGGCTGTCGCGAGCATTCAAGATACTAATTTCTTCGCCCTTGGCGTGGGTTATCAATTTTCGCTCTAGTCACATTCACTTTTGATGGAACAAATAGGACATTAAGCACTATGACATTACGTAAAACGGCAATAGCCATCGCCCTTATGAGTACCTTAGCTGCCTGTGGTGGTTCTGGATCGGATGATTCAACGCCCACAACACCAACTACACCGGATAATCGCTTTAGTTACGCCGCCACTGAGATGATCATTAACTTGACCGATGACGTTATCGTGGCTGGTTATGCGGACTTAGCCGCGAAAGCGGAAGCACTTTTACTGGCGACTCAGAAGCTAACTAACTCAACAGCACAAGCGGATTTAGACGCAGCTCAAGCTGCGTGGAAAGCGGCACGTTTACCTTGGGAACAAGGTGAATCACATATTTTTGGCCCAGTTGACTCACTTAGCATCGATCCACATCTTGATAGCTGGCCACTCAATACGACCGATCTACAAACACAGCTAAATACTAACTCAGGTTTTGATGCTGAGACGATTAAGGGCTGGAACGATGATGTACAAGGTTTTCATACCATTGAATTCTTATTATTCGGCGATGGTGTGAATGGTAATACTAAACCTATCAGTCAGTTAACAGCAAAAGAACGTGAGTATCTCATTGCACTGGCCGAAGTGTTCCGTGATTACACTAAGCAGCTCGACGATGCTTGGCAGATAAACCACAATCCGCAAGATGCTGCTGCTAAACCCTACGCTGAGTTGCTGAAGAATCCCGGTGTAGCAGGCAATACTATTTACTCATCGCAATTGGCTGTAGTTGAAGAGTTGATCAATGGCATGATCGCGATTGTCGATGAGGTCGGTAACGGTAAGATTGCTGATCCCTTTGGTGATTCCCTTGCCACCGCTGATACTTCAAAGGTGGAGTCGCAATATTCTTGGAACTCATTAGATGACTTTGCCAATAACATCATTGGTGTACGAAATGTATATCAAGGAGAGTTTACTGGTAACAGTGATCGTCAGGGCATCATTAACTTCGTGGCCGCTGCCGATGCGAACTTAGCGACACGTGTTAGCAGTGAAATCGATGATGCCATTATCAAGATCCGCGCTATTGCCGGCAGCAATCAACAGCCTTTCCGCCAAGCGATTAAAGATGATGCGGGAAGGGCGCGAATTCAAGTGGCTGTGGATGCCTTGACCAAGCTGAAAACCACACTTGAGTCTGATGTCATACCATTGCTTTCTCGTTGGAAATCTTAATTTCATATTCAGAGCAATGCTAAGGCGATAGAGGTTCTTGGCATTGTCATGAAATGACGCTAAACGACGGAACCCGTTTGGTGAGTTATGTCTTAAGCAGCAAGGATGCAATTGCATAGTTGCTGCTTTGTCATTTTATTTGTGTGAGATTTTTGATGAATAACAGACACGTTTTATTACCTGCATTTTTCATTGGCTGTTTACAGCTGAGCGCCTGTGGTGGCAGTGGCGATGCACAAGTTGTTGATACACCCATACCTGAACCCATTGTTTATCCTGAATATACGGATATCACTGCCAGCGGCGGCGCAACGACAACCTTTGATGCAGGTAATTCAGGACATGGTTTCTCTACACCATCGGTAAATCTAACCGCGACTGAACTTGCGCTGCATATGGCGGGCGATAAGTTTTTTGAGACTTCTTTTACCACGGCGCCAAACGCTGAACACCCTGAGTTAGATGGCTTAGGTCCTGTATTTAATAATGCTAACTGCAATGCATGCCATCAACGCGATGGACGTAACTCGACTCCGCAAGTCAGCACGGGCCAGACACGAGTTAAATTGGGATCGGATGCGGGCATCTTTTTGCGGATAAGTAAGGCTGCCAACGATGCCTGTATTAAAGGCGACGTGAGTAATGATTATTGTGCCCCCATTCCAGTACCTGATTTCGGTGGACAACTGTTTCATCGAGGCGTACTGCAAGCACGTAGTGATTGGCAGCAGAATCAGTTTATTGGCCAAGCAGATGTTTACTTATCCTATGAAACAAAGTCAGTGACCTACCCAGACGGTACTGAAGTCTTATTGAAGCAGCCGCTATTTGAAGTGGAAAACCCCTATGATGCGCCCGGCGAAACTAAGCAAAGCCCCAATTTGACCTCAAATCTTTTGCAAGAAGATGTGTTAATGGGATGGCGTAATGGCATGCCAGTCTTTGGCTTAGGTTTACTCGAAGCGATTGCGGCAGCGGATATTTTGCAACATGTTGATGAAAATGATGCCAATCATGACGGTATTTCTGGGCGCGCGAACTATGTGTTTGATGCTGTGAAGGCACAAACGGGCGATCCAGAACCTGTGTCTTTAGGCCGTTTTGGCTGGAAGGCGAATACCCCGAGTGTGCGGGTGCAATCCTTAGGTGCACTGCGTGGCGATATTGGCATAACCAATCCTCTATTCCCCGATGAAAGTATCAAAGGTACGTCGCTACACGATGCTTATCTCACTCGAACAGGTTTTATTGATACAGGGGCAGATGAAAATGGTGCGCCTGAAGTCGGAGCTGAGTTCAGTGATGCTGTTGTTTTTTATGCTGAAACCTTGGCCGTTCCTGCAAGGCGGAATGTTGATCAACCGAATGTAAGAGAGGGGGCGAGATTATTCACTCAACTTAATTGTACCGCTTGTCATGTGCCCTCTTATACCACTAAAACGAGTGGCGACATTGGTGGACGAGCCATGAGTGATAGCTTAAAAGGACAGAAGATATATCCCTTCACTGATTTATTATTACACGATATGGGCGAAGGGCTCGCCGATGGCCGACCAGACTTTTTAGCCTCGGGAAGCGAATGGCGTACAAGGCCACTATGGGGTATAGGTTTAACTCAGACGGTTAATCCTCAAGCCGGTTTCTTACATGATGGACGAGCCGCAACTCTAGAAGAAGCGATATTGTGGCATGGTGGTGAAGCTGAAAAGAGTCAAGTTGCCTTCATGAATTTATCTAAAAATGAACGTGAACAAGTCATTGCATTTCTAATGTCTTTGTAAAGCGTGACAGGATGATTTGTCGATTCATCCTGTTTACTGTATTTCAGTATGGGCAAACCTCAGGGTTTGCCTTTTTTTGTGAGCTTGCTAAAACTACCGCATATACCTGAGTGGTTTGGGGCTAAGCCCGTGATCTATTTCATGTAAATTGCAGGGTAAATCACCTAATATGAAATATCTTAATGGTTGTTTTACGTTTGCATACCCAGTTAAATCCCACTGGAATGCCAATGACTCTGAGTGTCTATCGCTGCTTTTTGTGTATTTAGTCTGTGCGTTGTGATGTCACTTGATATGCCAAACTGGCATAGAGAGTCGAAATTAAGCCGCCAGTAACAGTATTTTTTAGGCCGCTTATGGTTATTTTACTTGGGATTAATCGAGGCTAAATTGAAAAGAATTCTCATCATTTATTCTAGTGTTCACGGCCAGACCCAAAAGATCGCAACTAAGCTCGCGCAGCAGTTAACAGCCTTGGACAATGACGTGGTTACCGCTGATATTAAGGCCGTTCCCGCGCTCAATGAGTTCGATAAAATCATCATAGGCGCCAGTATTCGCCATGGTAAACATAATCCTAGCTTGTACGAATTTATCGAAAAGCATCAAGCCGTGTTGACGGATAAGGTCAGTGGTTTTTTCTCCGTTAGTTTAGTCGCGCGTAAACCTGAGAAAAATACCCCAGAAACCAATCCTTATATGCAGGCATTCTTAAGTAAAACCACTTGGCGGCCACAGTTGTTGCGGGTTTTTGGTGGTAATTTGAATTACCAAGGTTATAACGCCTTAGATAGAAATATCATCCGTTTCATCATGTGGTTAACGAAAGGACCAACGGATCCAGTTACCAATGTGGAATACACGGATTGGCAGAAAGTGGCTGAATTTGGTGAGCAGATCCACCGTGCCTAATTTGGGCATTAAATCGTGGCGCCGCGTTTTGCCCCTAGCCCACTTTATTCGCGCTCACTAAGCCGCCGCGAATGCATTTAATCTTCAAACTTCAATCATGCAAAGGGCAAAGGAAGCATTAAGTAGGATGAAAAATATGATGAGTAAACTCAGCTCCTTGTTCCGAGTCATGATGGCGTATCTGCATGTGTGGATTGTGATATCGAGCAGTTTACTCGTGTGTGCCAGCCCGTGGATTTTTATGGGCCGACGGATACCCGATAACGCCGGTTTTTGGGACTATTTGCATGTTTATTTAGGGTTAGCGTGCGCAGTGCTGGGGATATTGTTCTTGCTCAGCAATACCTTGCATGGCAAATGGCACCAATACTTTGGTTGGCTAGTTGGCGATTGGGCGCAGTTAAAACAGGATATGGTTGGACTCACAAAAGGCAAATTCCCCGTCGCAGGCGGCAAAGGGTTATTTAGTGCCATCGAAGGTATAGGGATGCTACTGCTGGTGGCGACTGGGATTACGGGTGTCGTTTGGTTGTTATTTCAAGGCACACCCACGGCGATGGCGTGGCGCGGTTATCATCAAATTTTTGCGCAGGCTTTTATCGGTTTCTTGATCGTACATTTAGTCTTGGCAGCGAGCCATATTCTCGATTTTATTCGCCAATAATAGATTGGAAAATATCACTAAGTGACTGTGTTTATATAGGCGATTGAATTAAGCGCTTATATTGAAAGCTTGTATCGAATGCGAATAAAAATGGCCTCCCAATTTGGAGGCCATTTTTTATGCTGGCGGGTGCCTTGCATTAACGCTTGTGTCTGGTTTAGCTAAGACGTTGCTGACGCGTCACCCCTATCGCGGCGGCAAAGACTAGAAATAACCAGCCTAGGCTGCCACCTGATGAGGTTTTAGCGGCTGCGGCATCTTTCTCAACGGCAAGATAGTTAATTAATCCAATCAACTCATCTAAGGTTTTGATGCTGTTTAAATTTACTGCGTATTTATCGTTCACGATAAAGGCGGGTACGCTGTCGATTTTGAATTCATTTTGCTGAGTGCGCCACAGGGTCAGCTTTTCATCGGTGCTTTTGCTATCGGCTAATTCGTCGTATTTAGCCGCATCGACACCAAATTGGGCGAAGACTTTTTTGATGTCGTCGCGGTTGTTAATTTGTGGCTCGTGTTGATGGCCTGGTGCACTGTGATCGTGGCCGTTTGCGCCCTCTGTGCCTTGGATTGCGGTAAACATGGCATGGGTTAAGGCGTCTTTGTTATCAAGGCTTTGGATCACGGCCAAAGAGCGCATCACTTCGGTGCCAATATCGCTATTCATAAAGTCGACATGCTTATTGTCGAAACTTATCTGTTTGTTGAGGTTTGCCTTGATATCAGGCAAATAATTGGTTTCCATGTTGAAGCAGTTATGACAATAAAATGAATAGAATTCAGTCAGTTTAGGTTCGCTGCTAGGCGCTTTGGTCGAGATTTGAGTGTAATGTGTGCCTTCAACAAAATTGGCGGCAAAGCTGCTCAAGGGCGCAATTGCTAAGGTTACAGCCAAGGCTAATTGTTTAATCATAGTTTCCTCAAATTCGGTGGGATTGAATTCACTGTGTCAGTTGTTGTTATCGGCAAAATTTAACGGCCAACAGAAGCCATAAAGTGAGCTTCAATCTAGAAGTTTAGCTAGCCAAAATCCAGCGTAATGCATAGGTTCAGGTTAAATGGAAAGGCTTAATTATGACTGAATTGGCTCGTCGTGACTGGGCTAAATCTGTGATCCCAATGGAAGTTTTACCTAAGATTTACTTTAGCGTTGCCTTGGCGTCGCAATAGTGCAGACAGGATCACACCGCTAAATCGATAGGTAACGATTCGATAGGTGTTGATTAATGGCAAGTACTATCGCTGGTGAAATGCTTAGGCAATGTCCCTAAGTGACTGCCACGCTTCGCACACCTCGCGAAACCGTGCCGCATCACCATCGGGTCGGTCTGGGTGCCACTTGAGCGCTAAACGGCGCCATTGCTTGCGGATATCGCGGGCGGTTGCGCTCTCGTCTAATTCGAAAACTCGCAGTGCATTGCCCTTGTTCATCAGATTGATATTTAAGCCAATATAGCTCTTATAATTGCTCCAGAAAGCCTCAAGTAATTCACGCACTACGTTTTCGCTGGTGTCGTAGTTATTCCAATCGAGATAATACTCACGTAGGGAAGTATCTTGCATAATCAGAAGGTTAACGTTCGATGGGACTAAGCGGAAGATTTGGATTTCCATGGCTTTGACTTGCAGCCATTGCTTGGGCAGTAATATTTCCTGCAGTTCAAACAGGGCGTTCATCAGCAGGAAGTTACGTTTGAATAAGTCGTTACCCGGATTTTCATCAAGCTGGTGGATCAGCCCTTGAGTTTGTAACTCTGTGGCTAAGTGATGGATTTTCCAACTTTGATTTGAGGCTTGTAAAACCGTGAGTAATGGCCAAATCAGTGGGTTATCGCCCTTAGTGTTTGCAACTCGAATCGATTGAGGTTCTTCAGTGAGCGAGGGTTTGGCAAATAACATACTGACTGTCCCATCCTAAATAGTGAGTGTGACCAATGCGCCGATAAAACCACTGGCTGCAAAAAAAATGACTCGAAACTACGATAAACGATGATCCACTAAGCTATGCCGTTCTGGACTGTGCAGCAAATCATGCCATAGAGGCAAAGTGTAGGCAAAGATGAATTTTAGAGCAATACCGTGGTGGTTTACTCCTACTTTAGATGGCTTCTTGTGCAAATAAGCCGTTAATAGCAGGCAGGTTTTAGGATATTGTCGGCGAAGAGCGCTACGGTGCAAAAAATTATGCCCTTGTTTATATCACATTAAATCAAGGGCATGTTTATTATTCACTTAAGATGAGGGCTAGATTTCAGTAAAAATCACCTCTTGAACTAAGCGAGACTTAGGCAATTTAGCGTTGAAATCATCCTCTGCGTGATAACCCATGGCGACAACTACGCAGGCGCATAGACCTTGCTCTCTTAAGCCTAAGACTTGATTCATTTTAGTGGCATCAAAACCTTCAATCGGACAAGTATCGATATCTAACACGCTTGCGCCGAGCATTAAAGTGCCGAGCGCTAAATAGACCTGTTTCTCCATCCAATGTTGGGCATCTTTCATCTCAAATTTATGCATGTTGGCGAAGAAAGAACGGCCATTATGCTGGGCTTGTTTTGCTTCCTCATTAGCTAAGCGGCCATCTTTTTCCTCTTGTTCAAGGATTTGCAGCAAATACGCTTCATCTAATTGAGTGCGAGTGCAGAGCACCACCACATGGGAAGCATTGAGGATTTTTTGGGTATTAAAGGCATAATTCTCGGTTGCTTGGGCGATTAAAGCTTTTCCTTCGGCCGTGCTTGCTAGTACAAAATGCCAAGGCTGTGAGTTTACTGACGAGGGGCTGAATTGCAGTAGGGTTTTGATGTCTGCAATTTTTTCCGCTGGAATCGTCTTTGTTGGATCAAAGGCTTTAGTGGTGTAACGTTTTTTGGCGAAGAAACTTAAATCACTCATGTAACAGCTCCAAATCATCAGGAATACAAATTCAATGGCAGCATTTTAAGCAGGTTCAAGTAAAAAACAATGTGATCAAGACAGGTATTAGTTTCAAAAAATTTTTGAAACTGTATGCCGATGCAACGCTAAAAAGGAGTAAAACGCCAAGTCGTTTAATTGAGATTTTGGATAGGGAATCGGTGTCTTTACCGTTGAAGCTCGATTTCAATTGTAGGGAAATTATAGATAAATATCAGGGACAGATGCTGGCAGCAAAGATTAGGGCAAAGCTTTAGCTGCCTTAGTTGAATGGCTATTAACCCTCCAAAGCCGAGGTAAAGGAACCTTTAGTAATCCTGAATTTATTGTCACTTTTTTGCCCCAAAACAAGACAAATTTGTCGTCAGTTGTGCTGCACTGATTGTCATTATTTCCCCAGTGACACGCCATAAACTCGTCCCTGAGGGCTCGACGGCGACATCCATGTCGCCAACGGTCACTGTTGCAACAATGCCAATCTTAACTAACACTTCTGCTGTTCGTTTAGCTAAAAAGCTATTGCCCCAAAGCGTTTTTCATTAGCAGCAGTAATCGATTACTAATCCTTATTTGAAAACACCTTCAATAAGGTATTAATTGCTTATGAGGGCCACTTAGTTCGAACTTAGCCCAACATCTAAAAAACCGATTTAAACATTGTCGTTTTTGTTCAATCTTAGCGAGCAGACATTGCTTATTATGTGTGACATACGAAAGCGAGGCACTTTTTAGATAAAGATGGAAGGCTTTCCAGTAAATCAAAAAATTAGGTAAAAAGCGATGTTAGAAATTAAACCAATCGAAAATCTAGAAGAAATCAGCACACTAAAGCAAGCATATTTTGCACAATCAACAGCACCTCTTGATGGTATGTGGCACTTTGGATTTGTACCCATGTCTACACACTTTGGGTTTTATGAACAAGAAACCCTAGTTGGATACTGCTGCATCAATGGCGAAGGTTATATGTTGCAGTTCTACCTGAGTAATGATACTAAAATGGATGCAAAAGAACTGTTCACGCTTATCGCAGAACAAAATAACTCAGTCATTGGGGCTGTAAATGGCGCATTTGTCAGTACAGCAGAGCCGCAGTATCTATCACTTAGCCTTGATAACGCATCAGCAGTGAAGGTTAATTCTCTGATGTACAAGCAAAAAGAGGCGAGTAAGCAAAGCACTATTCCAGAGTTTGAACTAAAGCTAGCAGAGTCAGAGCAACTGGAGCAATTTGTTGAGTTTGCAGCCACTACTATCGGTGCACCAGAGCAGTGGCTTACAGGCTACTTTGGTAACCTGATTAATCGTAAAGAGTTATTCGGTTATTGGAGCGAGAATGAACTTATTGCAACGGGCGAGTGCCGTCTGTTTGATGAGTACCAAACGGGATATGCAGACCTTGGCATGATTGTCGCTCAATCACAACGTGGAAAAGGCATTGCTACTCAAATGCTTAACTGGCTAGTTAACTCAGCTAATCAGCGTGGTTTAACGCCTATCTGTTCTACTGAGAGCAGTAATGTAGGTGCACAAAAAGCCATTAAACGTGCGGGTTTATCATCTTCAAACCGCATTGTTCAGGTTGAATTTAACAACAAATAACTTGTTATCCCTCTTGCTGTTGTAAGGGGGATTTTGGTTTACGACGATCTGACTTATAGTACCCTTAATCAATAAACCTAACGGAACTGGTTATGATCCATTGGCTAAAGTCGCCAAACTCACCATGTGTTTCCCAATATGTAGAATGCTATTGGTTGATTGATAAGCACCCTGATTCAGAGACTTATCAATTCCCAAAGCTCAACCCTGACCCATCGGCACATTTGATTCTTTCACCTAACAATCAAGCCTACTCTTATGACCTGAACCCGAGCATAGCGAAGGGAGAAGGCAGCCATTGGCTTTATCCACATCGGCAGACCTTTGAATTAGATCACTCTAAGCCATTTGTTCATCTTGGTATCAAGTTTCGTGTCGGCGCTCTTTACTGTTTACCCAATTTTTCTGCCAATCCTTTGGCACTAGATGAAGTGGAGTCAGTGGAAGACTCAACATTGTTCAAGCAATTAGGTATGGATGAAAGCAGACTGATTGAACTGGCTCGAACCAATCCACAGCAGTGTGTAGAGCAGTTAGATACGATGCTGTCGCCTTGGTTGGAACAGTGCACCGAAGATCAGCACAGTAAAATCACTCGCAATGTACTTAAACATCTAGACCAGAGTACGATATCTGAGCTGGGTGAAAAACTGTATTGTTCACAAAGAACCCTAGAAAGAAGCTTTCAACGCACCACAGGGCTTACCCTTAAACAGTGCCAGTCGATGAATAGATTAGAAGCAATGCTAGAGTATCTCTATCAACGTGAATCGACTGAACTAGATTGGGTTGAAGTTGTCTTCAAATTTGGTTTTAGTGATCAACCTCACTTGATCCGCCACCTTAAAAAACAGCTTGGCTTTACACCTAAAACTTATGAGAAAGAGCGAGGGTTGACGATTGATGTCTATGGTGGTGTTAGTTCAAAATCAAAGTTAGGCTGATGGAACTATTCAATGGGCACTAACGCATTACAGAACCTAATCTAAAGTGAAAGTATTGACGTGATTATTCTAGCTCGCTTTTGTCCAAAAGCGTGCTGCATAAGGCTTTTAAATCTACAGGTTACGCTAATGCCAAAACGGTGAGCTAGGGTGATTTGCGAGACGACCGTCCGCCCCAAGGACGGGGCGGTCGAGCATCCACGGATGGACTGGCTGCGAGTCGATGAGCGAATGCCATGGATCGCCCATCCGTAGGAGCCAGCATTTAAGTTACCAAGTAACAAGTCATTTAGTCGTACTAACCCTCTATTTTTTACGTGCTTCTGTCTAAAAGTGGGTTACGTATCTCTTTTAAATCTACAGGTTACGCTAGTGCTAAAAAGGCAAGCCAGAGAGTTATGCAAGATGGCAATCCGCCCCTGTCTCCAATAATGGATTGAACTGAATCCGCTTAAGCTTAGCGCAATACTTTGCTTAAAAACGCTTGGGTACGGGCTTCTTTCGGGTGGCTAAATAGCTCATCTGGCGGACTAGATTCGACTACATAGCCGCCGTCCATGAAGATCACGCGATCGGATACATCCCGCGCAAAGCCCATTTCGTGGGTAACAATCACCATGGTCATGCCCTTTAGCGCTAAGTCTTTCATCACATCTAGCACATCGCCGACCATTTCTGGATCGAGTGCCGATGTCGGCTCATCAAATAACATCAAGTCTGGTTCCATCGCTAATGCGCGGGCAATGGCGACCCTTTGCTTTTGGCCGCCCGATAAACTAGCGGGATAGGCATTGGCTTTGTCACTCAAGCCAACCTGTGCCAGTAGGTCGAGGGCTTTCGTTTCGGCCTGAGCTGGCGTCATCAGTTTTAGGCTGATGGGTGCTAAGGTGATGTTTTGAATGACGGTTTTATGGGGGAACAGGTTAAAGTTTTGAAACACCATGCCCACTTTTTGCCGCAGTTTATCGACGCAGGCGTTTGGCGCTGTGATCAATTGACCTTCAATCTCGATATCGCCTTGGCTTGGCTGCTCTAACAGATTAATACAACGCAAAAAGGTGCTCTTGCCACTGCCACTTGGGCCGATCACACTCACCACTTCGCCCTGACGAATATGCTCGCTAATGCCCTTGAGCACTTTGTTATCGCCGAAGTTTTTATGCAGGTTGGTTATTTTAATCACTTTGTTTCAACCTCTTTTCAAATTTCGACAGCACAAATGTGAAGCTGTAGGTCAGGAATAGGTAGATGAGTGCGCAGGTAAATAACGGCACACTGTCCTCGAAGGTGCGGCTACGGATGATTTCACCGGCGCGCATAAGGTCGACGCCACCGATAAAGCCAATGACGGCGGTTTCTTTGAGGAGCACGATAAATTCATTTCCGAGTGCGGGCAGAATATTCTTAATCGCTTGGGGCAGAATAATCGACTTCATGGTCATCGCTTGGGATAAACCGAGTGAACGGGCCGCTTCGGTTTGACCTTTATCAACGGCTTGAATCCCCGCGCGGATTATCTCAGAAATATACGCGCCGCTATTGAGACCAAAAGCGATAATAGCGGCGGTGATCTTATCGACATCTAAGGCTGAAAGCACGATAAAGTAAAGGATCACTAACTGCACAACCACAGGCGTGCCACGGATGACACCGACATAAAGATTGGCGGGGAAGCGGATATACCACTTAGACGACATCTTCATAAAGGTGGTGCCAATGCCTAACACTGCGCCTAATAACATGGCGAAGAAAGTGACGATTAACGTCACTTTCAAACCATTTAATATCAGCAGTATGCCTATCATGCCATCTTCGCCAATCGGGCTAAACAGCGAGGTATTAATTGCGTCTATCATGCTGATATCACTTTATATGGGCAGAAACGAGCGTCTGATATTGGCCGTCGGCTTTCATGTTAGCCAGTGTTTTATTGATGCTCGCCAACAGTTCAGGTTGCTCTTTTGATACGGCGAAACCATAAAACTCAGCAGGAAAATCCAGTTTGATCATCTTTAATTCAGGATTTTTAGCCAGATAGTTAGCGGCAGGTTCGCTGTCGAATAACACTAAATCTACCTTGGCATTTTTAAGCTCCATAATGGCTTCGAAACCCGTATTAAAGGCGGTGATATTTTGGGTATATTTTTTCGACATGATGTCAGCGGTTGTGCCTAACTGCACCGCAAAGTGTTTGCCTTTAATATCTTCAAGCGTATGAATGCTATCGTTATCTTTGTTTACTAGTACCACTTGAGTCGCTTCGTAATAAGGCTCTGAGAAGTTTACGTTTGCTTGACGTTCAGCGGTAATCGTCATACCTGAGGCGATAAAATCAATCTTGCCTGAATTAAGCGCGACGATCAGTGAATCGAACTTCATGTTTTCGACTTTGAGCGTCTTGCCCGCATCTTTAGCGATTTGCTTGGCCAGATCGATATCAAAGCCTTTGATTTCATCGCCACTTTGGCCGCCAACATATTCAAAAGGAGGGAAGGCGGCATTAGTGCCAACGACTAACACGTCATCGCTTTTTCCGCATCCAGCTAACAACAAGGTGGCAGTTAAGGTCAGGCCGCCTAATAACATGGACTTTTTCATTTAAGACTCTCTTGTTCGATTTCACTATCAGTGTGGCGACTATAGGCAGATGAGCATTAAGTGTCAATAATTATGCTGTTAATTTGATTAAAAATTCATTTCTATTTTGCGGTTTTCAGTCGCAAGATTGAGGTGCGCTGCTTTCCTGTACAAATTTGTGTGTAAGTTGTTTTTTCTGGGTTGAATTATTGTGCTTTGGTCTATAACTATTGTTACTGTTAGGTTTTTGGCTATCTGTACTTCTGTGGTGTTTATTAGCGGCTTCTCAATGAGAGTGTCATAATTTGAACTATCGCCTATTATTCTTTGATTAAATTGGCTAGTTTAGCCGCTCTTTAACGGCAACCTTAGTTGGTGTTATTCCTATTTTATGCAGTTTAATCCTCTGGCTGATTTGATTATCAAGCTAGAAACGATATTTCAGGAGTCAAAAGTGAACTATCTCAACTCAGCATTAGTGTGTTTAGCCCTGTGCTTATCGAGTGCACTGCAGGCCGAAGAGCAAACTCAGTGGCATTACAGCTTAGGCAGTCATGATTTTGTGGTCGAGGATTCTCACACCTTAGGGGTGAATGCGAGTCTATTGTTAGAATATAAAACCCAAAGCGATATTTTGCTGACGGCGGCGCTGGATGCCTATATAGACGTAGATGTCGATAAACTCGACCCTGACCACATCCCTGTGTGGTTTAAGTCTGCCTATGCTGCGAGTGGTGAGTTGTATCGTATTAACCCCGAATTTTCATTGGGTTGGCAGTTCGATTTACAGGGAAAGCGTAATACTGTTAGCTCGGTGGAGAAACAAGCTAAGGTATTTCCTGGGTTGACGGCTAGCTTTGACGGACAAGAATTACAGGCCCAGTTGAAGGCGGGGGCAGGTTATTACTATCTCGAAATCGATGACGATGTGCCTAGAACCCGAGGTTACGATCGTGGCGATTTTGGCAACGGTACCTTTGCTTATACCTTTATGGGAAGTGTCGGGGCTAATGTGACGCCTAAGCTACATATGCAAGTGGCCGCACAAACCTGGCAAGACGAGGGCAAATGGTTAGAGAATCAATATCGCTTTGAGCTGAGTTACCAAACCGATTTTTGGCGGCCTAACAGCATGCTCGTGTTGAGCGCCGAGCACACGCAATATAATTTAGACCACTATGCCAAAGTCGATATTAACTCGGCTGAGTATTTGCCTATTCTGCCATGGGATAGCGATACGCTAGTGCGTTTGAGCTTAGTGATCCCTTGGTAACATAGTGTCACTTATGAGTTAAGTGCTTCTCGACTAAGGCGATCATGGCTTGAGCTGCGAAGGATAATACTTGGTCCTTGCGCCAAAAGAGCGATAATTCCCAGCGCAGCTCGTCACTCGCCAGCGGGATATTCACGACGCCGGGTACACTGTAGCGCCGCGCGATAGAGCGCGGCAATACCATCACCCCAGTGCCCGCCGCGACTAAGGCAATCCCGAAATCGGCTTGGCTAACGCGGGTGATGTTTTTAGGGACAAATCCGGCGTGTCGGCAGGCATTGAGTACTAATTGATAGAGGGTGTATTCGGTTTCGAACATCACTTGAGGATCGGCGCTGAGATCCCTAAACGACAGTATCTGTCTGGTGGATAACGGATTTTCCTTGGGAAGCACCACTACCATAGGATCGTTAAACACCCTAATCCCATCATAGCCGTCATCAAAATCGATAATCCCTGTGGCCAGTTCAATCTCACCCTTTTGGATCGCCGAAGTTTGTTCTACACCGCCACGGACGAGCAAGTGCATGTCAATTTGCGGATATTGCTGGCGATACTTAGCAATAATGGGGGCAAAAATCTCGGCGCTGCCGAGCGGCGCTAATCCCAGATTGAGTTCGCCCGCAGTTAAGCTGCGCTGTGCCGTGAGTTCGGCGAGCATGCGTTGCCGCCCTGCGAGCAGGTCTTTACCGTGACGATAAACGACTTCGCCCGCGGGAGTGAGTTTGACTTGGGTGCCGCGTTTACCCCGCTCAAGCAAGGTGAGATCGAGTTCTTGTTCTAACTGACGCACGGCTTTTGATAACGCAGGTTGGGTGAGGTGGACTTTATCGCTGGCTTTACCAAAGCCTCCGGCATCGACGATTTCGATAAAATAGCGAATAACTTTGAGGTCCATTGGGCTTCACCTTTATATGCATTCTTAGAATTCATGTATTACATTATTAATATTCATTTTTTTTATCAAATAAGCAAGCCTAGAATAGCCCCATAGAAAACTTTGTTCTAACCGAGAAAATCATGTCATTCCCACAAGCCGCAATACGTCAGTGTCGACATTGGGCTTTGTTATTAACCCAAATCGGCCTCTTCTGTTTACTGTCCTTCGCTTGTCATTGGTTCGCCACTTGGGCACATTCGCCTATTCCTGGGAGTGTGATTGGCTTAGGCATACTCTTATTTTTATTAGGTTTTAAGCTCATTCCCGAAAATGCCGTACAACTGGGCGCCGCTTGGTTGATTGGTGAGTTATTGCTGTTTTTTATCCCGCCAGTGATTTCGGTCATTAAGTACGAAGGTTTGTTTGAGCAATACGGTACCAATATATTGTTTACCTTAGTGATGGGCAGTGTGTGTGTGATGTTTGGTACTGGTTTTGTGGTCGATAGAGTGTTTCGTTTTGAGCGCCAACTGAACATCAAAAAGCAGGCCCGTCGCCACGCTAAGGCAGCTTAGTTATGACTGACTCAAGAGTGGTGGATTTTGTGTTGTCGCAGACCGGATTAGCTCTATTTAGTTTATTGCTGACGGTATTTTGTTACTTCGGCGCTAAGCGTCTCTATAAGTACCACAGAGTCTGGTGGTTAGCGCCCATAGTGTTAGCGCCGATAGTGATTACCTTATTGGTGTTTAATCTTAAGATCCCGCTGCCAACCTATTTTGAATACACCCATTGGTTGATGGCCATGTTAGCGCCCGCGACTATCGCCTTTGCTTTGCCGATTTATCGTGAGCGTAACTTGATCCGCCAATATCCGCTGACGATAGGGTTAGGTGTAACGGCCGGATTATTTCTGGGGATGATTTCTTCATGGCTGCTGGTGAAGTTTGTGCCTCTGCCGGTGGAATTGTCTAAGAGTTTGTTGGTGCGTTCGGTGTCGACGCCCTTCGCGATGGAGGCCACTAGTGCCTTTGGCGGCGTGCCTGAGTTGACGGCCATGATGGTGTTAATCACAGGCGTGATTGGCATGCTGGTGTGTGAGCCGTTATTCAAATTTATGCGGATTCGTACTTCGTTAGGTAAAGGTGTGGCACTCGGCGCCTCGGCCCACGGTGCTGGCGCGGCAAAAGCCACTGAAATCGGTCAGCAAGAAGGCGTTATCGCCAGTTTGACTATGATTTTTATTGGTATCGCTATGGTATTAGGCGCCCCCGTGTTTGCCTTGATCTTTATCTAGGCTTTGAATGCTATCGTGTGAGTTTTATGGCTTGAATTGACACACCTCAATTTTGGCAAGTTTGCCTCTTCGGGCGCTAACACCTTCTCAGTTATGCGCCTTTTTTTTTGCTTGTGACCCGTCCTAAATATGGCATGCTGTACCCAGTTGAAATACAAAGTATTCAGGATGATTACAGATGTCTAATGAGCGAGATAAACCGTTAAAAACACAACAAAGCGTGAGTCTACGTCCGGTTGAAGAAACTGATCTTGAGGCGATTTTTGCCCATCAAAGCGATCCCATTGCTAACCAGCTTGCACAGTTTCCACCAAGGGATCGGGAAGCGTTTTTTAAGCATTGGCATGGGAATATTCTTGGACAAGTCAATGTGCTAGCGAGGGCTATCGATTTCGATGGCAAGTTTGTGGGCAACATAGGCCATTGGCATAGTGACGGGCAAGCGCTGATAGGATATTGGATTGACCGTGATTACTGGGGCAAAGGCATCGCGACCCAAACCTTAGCGCAATTTTTGCCTTTAGTGAGTGCGAGGCCACTCTTTGCCGAAGTGGCTAAGCATAATCTAGCCTCCCAGCGAGTCCTCTTAAAACACGGGTTTGTGCTGACGGGTCAATTAATTCAAGAGAGCCAAGATACTGAAGCATTGCTCGAATTTGTTTTACGTTAGCCTATAACGGCTCAATCTCGGTATTTATGGCGTATGTTAATGCGTTTATACGCCATAAATCACATCTTCCAATCCTTAAAATCCCTGAACTGCAGTCGCTTTTGTTAAAAGTGTAAAAAGTCGTTCATTATTTTTATTGCCAATGATTCTACTGCCAAAACTCTCTTTTAAAGACGTAGTCGCTGTAGTAAGTCAAAAGACTGGATCTAGCCGCTTGATTATTCAAGATTAGTGACAGGTTAAGCTGGTTTTACATAATAAAAATTGAGGAGAAACTGCTGATCTTGCAGATAAAAGTCTAATTGCATTCTATTTCTTTCACGGTAGAACTCCTATACTTAGCCAAACCTTGTGCCATAGCACAATCGATCCCTTATCTATTCAGTGAAATCTAAATGAAGATCCGTTTTCTGCTCAGTAGTTTTATCCTTGTATGCAGCAGTCTCACTGTTGCCGCGACAGCGCATTCAGCCGATTCGGCCTCTGTCACTACTAAACATGCCAGCAAAAATGCACCCGCTAAAAAAGCACCTGCAAAACAGCAAGAAGTGGCATCGAGTAGCGCTATGGTGGTCGACCTTAAAACCAATGAAGTTTTATATTCGAGTAACCCTAATGCCGTGGTGCCCATCGCCTCAGTGACTAAGCTGATGACGGCCATGGTGACCTTAGATGCAAAGCTGGCGATGGACGAAAAGTTAGCGGTTAATATTAACGACACCAAAGAAATGCGCGGCGTCTATTCTAGAGTGCGTATCGGCAGTGAAATTAGCCGTAAAGACATGTTATTGCTGACCTTAATGTCATCAGAAAACCGCGCAGCAGCCAGCCTTGCTCACCATTATCCCGGTGGGCATAAAGCCTTTATTAAGGCGATGAATGCCAAAGCTAAAGCACTGGGCATGAAGAATACCCGTTATGTTGAACCGACAGGTTTGTCGTACAAAAACGTCTCCAGCGCCAGCGACCTAATTGTGCTGCTTAAGGCCAGTGAAGGTTACCCTATGCTAGGCCAATTGAGTTCGACCGAGAAAAAGACGGTCACCTTTGCTAAACCTAGATACAGTTTAGATTTCCGCAACACTAACCGTTTGGTTTATAAAGATAACTGGAATATCCATCTCACCAAAACCGGTTTTACTAACGAAGCGGGGCATTGCTTAGTGATGCGCACCGAAATGGCAAAACGCCAAGTGGCCTTTGTGGTACTCGATGCTTACGGCAAATATACCCATATAGCCGATGCAAACCGTTTACGTAACTGGTTAGAAACAGGTAAAGTCACCCCGATCCCAGCCGAAGCTAAGCAATATAAGAAACAGCGTAGCCAGCAGCAATTAGCTAAGTTGAGTGAGACCTAGGGCTAGGCTTTTACTTAGACGTCGAGCTGGAGCGACTCTCTTGCTTTAACGGCTTTATAAAGAATAAAAAACCAAAGGCCAGATGAGCAATCCATCTGGCCTTTGGCTTTTTAATACTGTAAGTCCTTGATGATTTTTGGTAAATTCCCCGTGGTATTATTACCATAGTGATTGATGTACTCAAGGAAGAAATACGCGTGGATGTACTGCTAAAAAAACTTCAACTGATCTATTTTCCCTTCTTATTCACGAGCCTGTTATTTATCTCTGGCTACAGCTTAATCCATTGGCTGTTGTTGATTAAATTTGAGTTTTTTAGCATAGATGAAGATCTGGTCAATTTTGGATTACCGCTGATACTGTCATGGCTCTTGTTGCTTGTTTTTCTGAGGCCAAGGCTAAAACTGCTGAAGTTTGTTAAGGATAATTCACGCTTTTTCTATCTACTTTTCGCCGTGCAGCTCGTGGCTGTGCCTTGTATTATTGCGCAGGAATATCTTAAAACAGCAACGGGGCAGTTAACCCAATTAGCATCGATCCAAGAATTGTATCTGCATAAAAAGACACAGTATTACCAGTTACAGCAAGCTTATATTGATAAGACGCAAATTGGTGTGCAGCGAAATATTGAGGTTACAGGAAAAAGTAACAGTCACTTGAATATGACGCTCTATATTGCGATGCCGATTTTTGCGAGTGGCGCCGATCGTCGCCGAACTTCTGTCTTAGCCTGGTATGGCAAAATTTATCAGCAGGAGATCAGTAATAGACTCGAACCCGATGAAAAAGAACAAGCATACAAGGCGTTTTTGACTCAATCCCAACGTGAGTTTGATAAGTTTGACCCGCAAACGTTTGTTTACCTTGAACGATTAGCCCCTTCGTCTCTTAAGAGAGACTTACTTAGCGCAGCGGAAAAAAGTCCGCTTTATCAAGCTGAATACCCAACGATTTTTATGCCGAAGTTTGAGCCATTTGAAGCCCGTAATGGCAATAAACTCGCTTGGATGCTGATTTGGTTTGTTGCAGGTGCTTTAGTCTGGTTTGTGCTCTTGCTACGGGTGAAACTGGATGAAGAAGCGCTTAAAGCTGAAACAGTTACAAAGCGTTTGAACCATGCGGGCACAATCGCCGAGCTTAACGATTTTTTTGAAATGATACGGCCCAAGCCGGGTTTTATTGCAACTCCTATTCTGATGTATCTCAATGTTTTAGTGTTTATCCTTATGGCATGGTCAAGCCAACATTTTATTAATTTACAGGGTAGTTTCATGCTCGAATGGGGGGCTAACTTTCGACCTAAAGTGCTTGCTGGTGAGTGGTGGCGCTTAATCACGAGTACCTTTATCCATGGCGGTTTAGCCCACTTAGCGCTGAATCTTTACGGCTTGTTTTTTGTCGGCAGCTTTCTTGAACCTGTACTCGGTAAGTGGCGACTATTTTTGGCGTATTTGATCACTGGGGTATTGGCGAGTATCGCCAGTATCTGTTGGTATGATGCCACTGTGAGTGTCGGTGCATCGGGCGCCATTATGGGGCTATTAGGAATACTCGTGATTTGGGCTTGGAAAAAGATTTTCCATCAGGATATCAACTGGATACTGAGTATTAACTTGGCATTTTTTGTGACCATAAGTCTTGTCGCAGGATTATTGGGTGGAGTGGACAATGCTGCCCATATTGGCGGATTGTTGAGTGGGTTAGTGTTGGGTTACCTTTCGCTGCGCTATGCTCAGCGGGCTCAGGGGGCTCGAGGTGCTCAGGGGGCCCGGAAAATTGAGGGCCATAGCCCAGTTAAAAAGCGTAAGCCGAGACGCAAATAAGTCGCGCTCGGCTTTGGATTTAAGAAGGTTTAGGCGTGTTCAAACATTAAGAACAAGTAAACGATAAACAGCACTATATGCGTCGCGCCGTGCAGGGCATTGGTGCGACCGCTGCTGAAGCTGACCTTGCAGACCATTAAACTGGTGATTAACAGCACCATGTCGGCGGGTGACAAGCCTAAATGCACTTCTTGACCTATCACGCCGCCAATAATTAATACTGCGGGAACGGTAAGGGCAATCGTGGCGAGCACTGAGCCGAAGTACAGATTCATCGCCCGCTGTAATTGATTGTTTAACGCCGCCTTAAATCCGCCCACCGCTTCGGGTGACAAGATCAAACAGGCCACGATAAAGCCACCTAATGCCTGCGGTGCGCCTAAGGTAGCGACACTGTAATTGATTGGCATGGCTAAGGTTTTTGCCAATAAGATCACCACAAGCAAGTAACCAATCAATAGCACGGTATGATAGGCATTACTGCGTAATATGCCGTGGTGTTCCTCGTGGTCTTCATGATCGGCATCGACAAAGAAATGACTGTGGCTCTTGGTTTGTACGACTAAAAATACGCCATAGAGCAGAATCGAAATAATGATCAGCATCCAAGACATGGCTTTAGACATGCTGCCGATAGTGCCGCCTTCGGTAAAATTGGGCAGCACTAAACAGAGTAAGGCGAGGGGGATAATGACGACCAAATAGGATTTTACGCCATCTAAATTAAAAAGCTGGGTGTGGTAACGCCAGCCGCCAAGTAATAAGGTGAATCCCACTAAGCCATTGATAATCAACATGACCACGGCGAACATAGTGTCGCGCGCCATCACAGGGTTAGGTTCTCCTGTCAGCATCACGGAGGAGATCATCACCACTTCGAGTGATATCACCGACAGGGTTAAGATTAAGGTGCCATAGGGATCGCCAAGCTTAATTGCTAGCGCATCAGAGTGGCGCACCACTGAGAAGATAGCCCAAGTGACAACGCCTAATAGGGCGAGTGATGCAGGAATATAGGTCGAGAGCGCAGTGCCATCGGCGAGTAGGCTATCGCCACCGGTTTTGAAGAATACTAAGGTCAGTATTCCCAGTAGCAGGGCGAACTCGTCTTTCATAAATGTCTTCATAGGCAGTTTGTCCAAAGCGAAAAAAGGCCGTTAGTATAGACACTTGTTATGGCACACTTTGCATGAAACTTCTTTTAGATTTGGGGTTAAGGATAATTATTTGAGCTAGATCGCTTTTTAATCCTAAACCCCATTTCTAGGTTAGCCGTGGTGCTCGGTTTTAATCAGTTTGCCGAGTTGATCATAGTGATTCCAATCCCCTGACTCTCGGTCACTGATGTAACTGCCTTCGGTGCGTTTTTCGCCATTAGGCCAAAAGCTTTGCCATAGACCTTCCTTGCGATCCCTCAGATACGTGCCTTGCTCGGCTAACTTACCATTATTGTGATAATAGCTGGCATCGCCTTCTTTTTGGCCTTTAACCCAGGTTTCAACGAGTTGTGGCTTACCGTTCTGGTGATATTGTTTAACTTGACCATCGAACGAGCCTTTGGCATATGTGGCCTCTAGTTTGAGTTGGCCGTTACTGTAGTATTCCTTCGATTGACCATGGTTTTGCCCGTCTAAAAATTCAGTGCTGGCCGCTTGTATCCCATCCTCAAACCAGCTTTCCCATAGCCCAGTTTGATTGCCTTTATTCATAGTGCCGCTGAGTTTTAGCTGGCCATTATTGGGATAATATTCGGCATACGGGCCTGTTTTATCATTTTTATCATAGGTTTCGGAGCGGTAAACCACTTGCTTAAAGCTGTAAAACTCCCTAACGCCGTGACGCTTGTTTTCCTGCCAATGGCTTTTTTGTTGGATATTCCCTTCTGGAATCGTGCCATAGGTAGGGTCTTTTTCTTCGTAGCGGTAGTCAATCCACAGACCCGTTTTTTGATTGTCGAGATATTGCCCTGCCACACGGCGACGTCCGTGGTAATACTCAATATAATCACCATTGAGTTTGCCATCGGCGAAGGTTTGCTCCCGCTGTTTCTGGCCTTCGCTGTACTGGATCCATAAGCCTTGTTTATTGCCGTTTTGATATTCGCCTTCTTCATTAGGATCGCCATTGGCATACCAACGGGCAAAATGGCCATCGAGCGGATAACGACTGGCATTTTCCTTTTTCTCCGAGGCGTAATGGGCGAGTTCGCGAGGTTTGCCATTGTCATAAAAGGATTCATATTGACCCACCCATTGACCATTAATGCGTTTGCCCCGCTCATTAACAGTGCCATCCTCAAAGTAGGACTCGGATTTACCCGTCAGTTTACCTTCGACATATTCATCTAAGCTGCGCAGTTGACCATTGCTATGGTAACGGCGTGATTCACCGTGTCGCTGCCCCTGTTGCCATTGCTCAGAAGATTGCAGTTTGCCTGCGCTATAGCGCTCAAATAGCCCATCTCGAATGCCCATGTCGTAGTGGCTTTTTTCGAGTAAATTACCTTCGGCATCATAACGCTCCGATGGGCCATGAAGCGGATACTGGCCATTCTCAGCCAGCTTTGAGTCTTGATAGCTGCGCAGTTCTTTAAGTTGGCCGTTGTCGTAGAAATACTTTTGCGTACCGGCAAGTTGGTTCTGCTTATAGTTGAGATCGCTGGTGAGGTTTCCTTCGGCATTAAAATATTGCTGCTGCCCATCTAAAGCGTCGTTAACATACTGTTCTTCAACTTGTAATTTACCCGCATCGTTAAATTGCTGACACTTGCCTTGGCGTTGCCCTGCCTTATATTGGCAGAGGCTAGCGAGTTCGCCATTGGGGTAAAACGTCCGTTCTTCACCATCGAGCTGATTAAGGTTGAACTGGCTGGCACTCGATTTAGTTCCGTCGTCGAAGAAGGTTTCCCACAATCCTTGGCGGCGACCTTCGGCATCGAAGCGGCCAGTCACAGAGGCTTGCCCATCGGGATTTTGCTCTAAATAGGGGCCGGAGAGTTGGTTGTTCGCATAGCTTTGGCTTTGGGATAAGGTGCCGTTTTCATAGAAACTTTCCCATTTACCGTGGCGCAGGTTATCGAGGTAGCTTTCTTGGGCTTGCAGTTTACCACTGGCATAGAAGCGTTTTACCTGCTCTTTTTTACCGTCTTTATAGCGCGTTGTTTGGGTGAGTTGGCCGCTGCTGTTGTATTCCTTCCATTCGTCCGTGGGCACGCCTTTGGTAAATTGCTGCTCCTCTGTGACTGCACCGCTTAAATCGAACAGTCGCCAAGTGCCATCTTGATAACCTTGCAGGTAGTTTCCTTCGATAAGCTTGCTGTTATTAGTATGAAATACTTGCCATTTGCCATTAGGTATCCCTTCGGAAAACTGCCCTAAGGTATATCCTTGGTTATCGCGGACTATGGCGATATCGCCATTTAAGGGCATGCCAGTGGCGAGATTGTAATAGCTGGGTATTCCGTCTTGCTGACGAATTTCGACCATCATGGAGGAGAGGTTTTGCGCTGCCTGCGCATGGAGACTCACTATACTAGCCCCTGCAATGGCGAGGCTAATCACGCGAAATGGGGTATTGAACATGCTGATTCCTTGTTCTGGGTCTTAAGGCCAAGGTATGTGCGGCCTATATAAGAATCCTAATTTTAAACTGCTTGGTTTATCTATTGCGCTGTGCACTCAATGCAGTGCACAGCGTCTAGGCTTAAGCTAAAACCGAGGGAAAACATCATCAGAAGTGACCACAGGGGGTGGCATTTCCTGATTTAAAAACTGGCCATTATGGTAGCTATTAATCACCCGTATCCAGCCATGATCCTCAAACTCGTATTGTTTACCATCAAGCCTGCCTAGTTCGTCATATTTGGCGATTTGGAGCACATAGTCTTCAGATGAGCGCAATTCCCAATGGCCGACTTGTTTGCCTTGGTCATAGCGACCATACCAATAACGTCTTTCAGGGTTGGGTATTGGGCGAAAACCGAACTCACCATCGGTAAATATCCAATCGCCATCCTGTTGACCATTGCGGTATACGCCTTTTTCATACACTTGGCCATTATTGGCGTAACGCTGGACTAAACCATCGGGCTTGCCATGTTTAAAGTGAATTGACTCAAGCAACTGGCCTGAGTTGGTCTCGTTATGGTATTCACCGTGGAGCTCACCATTATCATCGTGGCTATAGGTGAGGGTGGCGTCGTCTTGAAATTTCTTCCAAGTGCCTGCTTGTTTATCCTTGGCATATTGACCTTGCTCTACTAGCTGAGTTTTCCCTGTGGCAGGCTCAATTTTTACCGTTTCATAGGCGCCTTCACGCTTACCCACCTCATAATATTCGCGGGAGAGGGTGATGACATCGTTGTAGTCAAAGGACTTGATCTGTAAACCATTCAATTGGTTATTGAGTCGCTCCTGGCGTTCGATTAACAAGCCTTTTTTGAAGGTTTCGGAGAGTGACCAGTTTTTGAGTTTGTCTTCTTCTTGAGTCTCAATCAATTGGCCATCGCGATAGCGCTGCTGTTTACGATAAACCCAGCGATTACCTTGGTATTTGCTGTCTGTGGTTTTTTTAATTTGCCCTTGGTCATCGTATTCGATGGCTTGGAGGACATCCCCCTTATCGTTGGTCACTTCCTTTAATTTGAGTTGGCCATTTTCATAGTAAGCCAGTTGCTCACCGACCTTATAATTCTGTTGATATTGAAAGTGCCGCTTTACCTTACCATTGTCAAAATATTCAAAATAGTCGCCGTGTTTTTTATCCTTAAGCCACTCTTGGGTCGAGATGACTTGCCCGTTCAACCCCCAAGTGGTCTCAGTGCCTTGCAGTAGGCCATCGACCTTGTGCTCCTCACGGTTAAGTTTGCCAAGGTTAAAGTATTGGCTCACACAGGTAGGGTCATGGCAAATTTTGGCAGTGACTTCGCCTTCGGGGCCAAAATGTTCGCTGATGCCGACTTGTTGACCATCTTTAAAATCGGTTTTGTAGCGGATATTGCCGCCATTCCAATAACCCGTTTCAGGGCCTTGTTTCACACCATTTTCATAGTGTGACTCAGTATATAATTGGCCAGTGGCAATGTACTTTTTGATTACGCCATCGAGCTGACCTTGTGCGTTACGAAAGCCCTGTTCGTAGGGCTTTCCATCGTCGAAGTTACATTGATAGGGCCCGCGAAATTGCTCGCTAGTGAGGGCCTTACCGATATTTTTATCGGCGATGGCCGTTGAGCAGAAAAGCTTATTCTTTTCTTTGTAGTAAACCTTGACCTTATAGTAGCCATCTGTCAGGTTAACGGGTTGCTCAAAATAGTACAAAGCCTGTTTTTCATCTTTGACAACCTTCCAATGGGCATCGAGCAGCACGTTTTCTGCATTGGCATGGGTACTGATAAGTACGAGTGCTCCAAGGAGCCGTTTTACTGTAAATATACGCATAACCGCTCCTTTTTATGGCAAAGGTTTAAAGGTGAATTCATAGGGGATATCGACGGGCTCTTTGGCGATCGTCATATAACTCACCTTGGCGGCGGGGCCTGCAATACTCAAATAACGGCCATCGACCAGCACCTCGTTTATCCGCTGCTCAGTATTTTCGGGGAGTCGAATGGTTAACAGGTTGCCTTGGGCATCTTCGACCTTAAAGTAATTTTTAAGATCGCTACTTGGCTCATTGCCATATCCGGTTTGCGTCAGCCAAGACTCTAAATCGATTAACCAAGGGCGGTCGGTTACAGCCAGTTCTAAAGGCTGCCAGTGAATATCACCTTGGCAATGGATCTTGCCCTTGATCTGTTTATCGTAGAAAAACTGCCGCACGCGGTCTGGGGTCATCAAACTATAGGCTGCCCCGTTTGGGGCGTTGGGATCAAACTGCCAAGTGACGGGATTTTTACCCTCATTAAAACCTTGATCTATTTCAGGTTTGCAGGCGGTTGCCAAGGCAGCTGACATGGGAATATACAGATTATGACCATTGTCAGTTACAGGTTTTATCCCTTGGATCGTACTGAACTCATTTTTTGCAGCATCTAGCGCTGGATTGATAAAGCTACCTAGGCCAGCGTTACCAAACTCGGTGGGAGGATTCGCCAGATTTTTGTTGTAGTCGCTAAATTGTACAAAGCGGATCGTTTTGGTTTGAGTCAACTCCGGCTGGGGTTGTTGCTCAATTAACATCAGGGTTTTAGGAATTTCATCCAGCTTGAGTAACAGTGTGTTGCTGGTGAGGTGATGGCTCTCATCGGCTCCAATCAATTGCTCTAGCAGTTCCTTTTCCGTCGCCGTTAGCCAAGAGGGATAATTTCCTTCGCGACGGGCCTCAGCCATCATGCCTTTAAATTGTTGGAAAGGCAGATTAATACTCTGATCCTCACTCTGCTTTGACACGACTTTAAAGAGTTTCGCCTCGGCATCGAGCACTTGGATTGTTAGGCTGGCATCGCCAACCGTGTAAGGTGTTGCCAGCAGTTCATCCCACGACTTTTCGACTATCTTATTCGTCTGTGGGATAAGTGTTAGCTTGGCAGTAATATGGTCTATCTGTTTGAGTTTATTCGCTGTGTTATCCCACCCAGTCGCAATAATATCGGTTGAAGACTCAATCGAGGGATGGTAATTCCTCGCCCAACCTTTACCGTGCTGCCAGAAGTGAATGTCAATCGGTTTGCCGTTTGCGTCATAGGCGGTTAAGTCCTCATAACGCACATCGGCTTCCACATATTGCGGACTCATATTGTGGACAAAGCGCAATTGCAGATCTTCAGGGGTATCAGTGCCCCAAGGGCCAAGATTATCTAAAATACCTTGTTGATCAGGTAATAAGGATTTTATAAATGCCTCATTATTGGGGCGATATTCCTGCGGTATATCGCTAATGCGGTACAGCTCCTTTTGCCTATCATCCCTATCGCGCTCAGCATCAAAGCTATCATCGGCATGCCAAAGCGTGCTCATGATATACGGCCTCTCCTTAGGCGCCATTACGGTTCGGTGGGTAAAGGTACGCCCTTGGCGCTCTTCCCGTTGAAAAAACGCCATGCTCTCTAACCAACCCGTTTTGCGGTTAACTTCGAACTTGCCATAGGCCTTATACTTGTCTTTCTCCCCTTGTAATACGGCGATCAACTTATCTTCACTTACTTGCTCAACCGTCCAAGTTAAGCGCCCATCCATGGGGGCGTTGATGCTATAACCGACGCTAGGCTCAAGCGCTACAGGCAAGGTTGGGGCTTGTTTAAACAAGTGATTAAGATTTTGCCAGCGCTCAAATAACTCCTTGATATCTTTTTGATCCATCTTGGCAATGGGGGTCAGTTCGCGGACTTCACCATTACTAAATTCCACATTAAAGCCATCTTTAACCAACTGAAAGATTTCATTGGACTTGCCTTTGGGGTCAATATTACTCACCGGGATCGGCATGCCATAATCGCTAATTTGCAACATATTAGGTTGGATAAAAAAGCGGGCGTTATGGGTTAACGGTGTGGTCAAGCTGGCCGCCTTACCCTCTACATCTTGTAATTGGTAATCCAGCAGTAATCGTGCCTGCAACACTTTGCGAGTTTCGAAACCATCGTTGAGGCTTATGGTAGAAATAATCTGATACTCGCGATCTGCGGGTATATTCGCCGTAACCGATTCTGAGGACGTCGTTGAGTCATCGCAGGCGGTTAACAAGAGTGTGATACTTGCCACTGTCAGTACGATTGCGGCGTGAACTGCCTTGTATTTCCTTGTGGCCATTTGTGCTCCCTTGGTTACGCATGTTATTGAAATGTAAATGTATTAATCTTGGTTTGGCGACATTATACACAAAAACTATCTGAGGCAATAAAACGACGTCATCAAAATGTGAGCTTAAAAGGCGAGCAAGCAAGGTAAAGAGACTGTCCGTGCTTATTTTGTTTGCGACGAGGTTTAGGTCAGCCTTGCGGCAGTAAAGACGAGCTTAAGCGGATAATTAAGCGGGGGATAAAGCAAAACCCAAACCAAGGCGTGCTTGATTTGGGTTTACGCTGGGATCCGCTGTTTCTATTTCGATGCTCGAGATCAGTGATTGATACTCGAGGACAGAAAGCTGTTATCGAAAACAAGCTACAGCGAGAGGATCACGCTGGCAATGGCCGCACTCATGAGGTTAGCGAATACGCCAGCGGCAATGGCGCGAAAACCATTACGGGCGATAAACTCACGGCGCTCTGGCACCATGCTACCCAGTCCACCGATCAAAATTGCCATGGTTGAAATGTTCGCAAAACCACACAGGGCAAAGGTGACTACGGCCTGAGAATGGGCGCTCAGTTGGTCTTCGACTTTCATTAACTGGATAAAGGCCACGAACTCATTCACCACGATTTTTTGGCCAATCAGTGAGCCCGCAGTAATGGCTTCATGCCAAGGAATACCCAGCAGCCACGCCATAGGGGCGAACAGATAACCGAGTAAAAATTCGAAGCTTAACTGGTAACCGAACCATTCACCCACAGCGCCTAACATGCCGTTCAACAGGGCGATAACGCTGACAAAAGCTAGCAGAGTGGCACCAATCCCGACTGAAATCCGCATGCCAGACATAGCGCCATCGGCTAAGGCTTCAACCACATTGGTGGCGCGTGGCAGTTCGACTGAGGTGATTTCATCTGAATTGTTTTTGTCATTTTCGTTGGGTGGCATGAGGATTTTTGCCATCAACAGACCCGCAGGTGCTGACATAAAGGCAGCGGCAATCAGATAGTTAAGATCGACACCTAAAGCGGCATATCCCACTAAGGTGCCGCCCGCGACTGAGGCTAAACCACAGCTCATTACCGCGAAGAATTGCGAATCGCTCATGTGCTTTAAATAAGGTTTGATCACCAGCGGCGCTTCAATCATGCCGACGAAGATATTCGCCGTGGCAGATAAAGACTCGGCGCGGCCCGTGCCCAATAAACGCTGCAGGCCACCACCAATAATGTTGATCACCTTAGGCATAAGACCAATATGGTATAGAGCTGAAATCAGCGCCGAGAAGAAGATGATGATACCTAAAACATTGATCGCAAATACGAAGCCGACTTTACCCGTGGCGAGATCGCCAAACAGAAAGCCAATCCCTTCGTTGCCATAGGCTATCACGCTCGACACGCCCGCCGTAACAGACTGCAATACGGCCTTACCCGCAGGGACGTAGAGCACCAACAGGGCAAATATAATTTGTAGGCCTAGGGCTAAAATCACAGTGCGGTAGGGAATGTTCTTGCGGTTCACTGACAGTAACCAAGCAAAAAACAAGATGCTAATCATGCCTAATATCGCGGTCATAATGGGTTTATTCTTTTGAGTGATAGAAGAAGTCGCGCATTGTAGGCCGAGTCAGCGTAAGGGCAAGTCGAGGGCGTTACTGGGCTGTTACGATAAAAGCGTCGAAAATTGCAACTATTTAAGTTGCTGTTTATGCTGGATAATAAAAACGATTTTGGCTACTGTTGCCCAGAAGAAATAATATTTGTGTCTGCGGCAATAATAGACATCACGCCACAGACGGCTTTAGGCTGGTGCAGTAGTCAGTGCTGGTTTGAAATGCAGCTTAAGTGGCTGTTGCTTAAATGACAGTAGCTTAAGTGGCTGCAGTTTAAGTGGTTGCAGTTTAAATGACTGTCTTACCTAACCAAGGTTTGAGCTTTTTATCCCAGTAGGGCGGGTGGCCGATATGGGACTTTAAACATTCGATAATTACTTTGTACTTAGTCGGTAAATGGCGCCGCCTTGGGTAAACCACATAAACGGGCATCTGTTGCAGAGGTTTCCAATCGGGTAAGAGTTGAATGAGCTTGCCGCTTTGAAACTCATCGCTGAGCAAGTAAGTGGCCACATAGCCTATACCTCTTCCTGCAATCACAGCATTGCGCACAGCTTCGGCTAAGTCGACACGGTAATTTCCCGCGACATTGACGGTTTGCTCAAGGTCATCCTTAGCAAAACTCCAGCGATCATAATTACGGCTTTTACTTTGATAGATAACACAATTGTACTGAGCTAACTCCCGTGGATGGTGTGGGATGCCGTGCTTGAGTAAATAATCGGGGGAGGCGACCACCACAAAGTTAGTCTCGGCGAGGTGCTGGGCGATATAACCTTCGTTCAGCTGTTCATGGTTAGTGATCCACAGATCGAGGCCTTCTTCTAGCATATCGGCCTTATGGTCGAACAGGCTCAGCTCAAATCGCAATTCGGGATATTTTTCCTGCAACACTTCCAGCGCTGGGATGATGTGTAAGGTGCCAAAGGATTGAGAGGAACCTAGGCGAATCGTGCCGCTAATGTCGTCGCGGGCATCCAGCATCATGGCATCGGCATTTTGCGTCGCTTCAAACACTTGCTCACAATAACGCGCAAACTGCTGGCCCGCGTCAGTTAACACTAAGGTGCGAGTGGTGCGCTGCACTAACAGTAAGTTCAGCTCGGCTTCCAACGCGCCAATTTGCTTGCTGACATAGGAGGTCGAGGTTTTTAATTTAGCTGCCGCTTGGGTAAAACTGCCACTGGTTACCAGAGTGTGAAATATCACCATCTGGCTAGCTCTATGTTGTATCACGCCAAGCCCTCTAGAATCTAAATCGCTATTTTAAGCTAGCCTAGCCTTAACCGACAGCCGTTTGTGCCAATCGTGTGTTATTTCAAACCAAGCTTACAAAACAGCACACGTTAAAGTCAGTTGCCCTAAGTACGATTCTTCCTTTACTCTTGAGTTAAATCTTAACACCCACAAGCTAGGGAAGTGACCTGTGGTTAGCTTGTTCAACGGAGGAATAACGATGACACAGCAAGACAAGCAAGCCGTAGCAGAAACAAGTCAGATGCATGCCCAGAAAGTGCAGCCGATACCGCAGGAAGCCTTTGACTGGTATGACGAATATGCCCACGGCATTATCGATCGCCGTGAGTTTATGGGGCGGCTCGCAGGACTAGTGGCGCTAGGGTTTACCCTGACAACGCTCACGGGCGCACTCATGCCGAACTATGCCCTTGCCGAACAAGTGTCGTTTAACGACCCGAGTATTCAAGCCAGCTATGTTAAATTTCCCTCGCCCAATGGCTACGGTGAAGGGCGCGGCTATTTAGTAATACCTAATGAGTTATTGCTTGCTGGCAGTGCCGCTGGTGAGCCCAAGACTTTAGATCCCACTAAAAAAGCCGCCGTGGTATTGGTGGTGCACGAGAATCGTGGCCTAAATCCCTATATCGAAGATGTGGCTCGCCGATTAGCGGCGCAGGGGTATATCGCCTTCGCCCCCGATGCACTTTATTCCCTCGGTGGTTATCCGGGCAATGATGATGCGGGCCGCGCCATGCAAAGCAGTTTAGACAGAGCCAAAATCGAGCAAGACTTTATTGCCGCCGCGCAGTTTTTAAAATCCCATCCCCAGAGTAATGGCAAACTCGGTGCCGTGGGCTTTTGTTTTGGCGGCTATATCGTCAATATGCTGGCCGCGACGATTCCTGATGAGCTCAATGCTGGTGTACCTTTCTATGGCACGCCAGCCGCTGCAGAGCTGCGTAGCCGCGTGAAAGGGCCGCTAATGTTGCAGTTTGCTGGATTGGATCAGCGGGTGAACGACACTTGGGCCGAGTATGAAACCCAGCTAAAAACCAATAAAGCCGATTATGTCGCTTATCTTTACCCGAATGTGAATCACGGTTTCCATAACGACTCAACAGGACGATACGATAAAGCCACCGCCGAGCTCGCATGGGCGCGCAGCTTAGCCTTCTTCGATACTCGACTGCGTGGTTAGTGAGAGTAAACGCCGTTGACTGACAGATTTTCGTGCTCTATATCAATCAAGCAAAAGCCGACGCTAGCGTCGGCTTTTATCTTAAATCTCCCACATATCTATGTGGGTTAGTCGTGCTCGAGGATCACTTCTTTCAAGCTTTGAATGGTCTTCACATCGAGATTACCGGGTTGTGTGCTCCAGGTGAGTCTTAGGTAATTGGCTAAGTCTTTAATCTGCTCGTCGCTTAACTCATCAGCATATCCCGGCATGGCATAAAAGCTGGTGGTGGCGTTGTAATGCTGGCTTTGAATACCTTTTAGCATCACGGCGACGATATTGTGTGGACTGGCCTTATCTAAGGTGGCGTTACCAGCCATAGCTGGGGCGACGTTGGGGCGACCTTCACCATTTTGACCATGGCAACCGGCGCAGTAACCTTTGTAGAGTGTATAACCTGGCAGTTCAGGTTTATGGCCGTTAAAGGTGAGCGCTTGTGGTTTAATATCTTCGTCGGTATCGAGCAGATAACTGCTGACCGCGCGCATATCATCCTCGGTCAAGTGGCTAAAGCTGTGATACACCACGGGATACATGCCGCCAAAGACAGTGCCTTTACGGGAGTAGCCTTCAGTAAACAGCGACTTAAGATCCTCATGGGTCCAGTTCTGCCTGTTAAGCTCGGCGGGGCGAATGTCCGATGCTTCAAGCCCTTCGATAATCGCGCCCTCAAAGTGCTTGTCCTGCTCCATGGCAAACAGCGTGTCTCTTGGGGTGTGGCATTCACCGCAATGCCCTAGGGCATTGACTAAGTAATTGCCGCGATTCCAATGCTCGCTTTTTTCCTTGTTCGGGGTAAATTCCTTGGCATCGTGGGCGACCAAGTTCCAAGCTTTTAGGCCAAAACGCAGGTTAAACGGAAAGTAAACATCATTGTCGCGATTGGCTTGCTTGATGGGTTTAGTACTCATCAAATAGGCATAAATCGCCTTAGTGTCGTCGTCCGTCAGCAGGCTGTATGACGTGTAGGGCATAGCAGGGTAGAGGTTGCCGTTGACGCCAACACCGTGGTGCATGGCATCAAAAAACTCCTCGTAACTGTATTTGCCAATCCCGGTTTCTTTATCTGAGGTGATATTGGTTGAGTACACAGCGCCAAAGGGCGTTTCGAACGGTAAACCGCCCGCGAGTTCGCGCCCGCCGACTGCAGTATGGCAGGCCACACAGTCGCCTATCTTCATCAGATACGCGCCGCGTGCGATGTCGTTATTCGTATTGCCGCCTTCATCGGCAACGCTGCTGGAACAGGCGAGTAAACCTAGCCCTAAACTCAGGAGTAGATTGTGGCTCAACAGATTTTTTATCCTACTAATGTGCGGGAAATAGCGCGAGAAATAGCGCAGATTGGCTGATGTCATCACAGGGTTAGCCCCTTAGTTTTGAGGATCAGATCTTTGACCGCCGCATAGTATTTTACGTAGCCAGTACAGCGGCATACGTGTTCACTCAAGGCATCTTCAACGACTTTTTCAACTTGATCTTTAGCGATAGGTTGTCGCTCTAATCGCTCAAGCAGTGCGGTCGATTCGTTGACAAAGCCCGAGGTGCACCAACCACATTGAAACGAAAAATGCTCCAAAAAAGCCTCTTGCACTGGGCTCAGGGCGGTGATTTCGCCAAGGGAGTTTTGTCTAGCATGACCTTCGACAGTGCGGACGCGTTTACCATTGAAACGCTCAACACCATTGATGCAGGTACGCACCACTTCACTCATGCCTTGCTCGTCGTCGACGATCACTGTACAGGCGTGGCATACGCCTGCGCCGCAACCAAACTTAGTGCCTGTGAGGTTCAAGTATTCATGTAGAAACTCAATCATCATCACACCATCGGCGACGTCAATCGGGCCTACGGCTTGGTTATTAATGGTCAGTTTAATAGACTGGCTCATGCCATGGCCTCCTTAATTTTTTTCGCTGTCATAGGTAAATCGTAAAAGCGGACATGGGTTGCTTGATACACGGCTTCAATCAGCGCCGCGACCACAGGGATCATCACCACTTCGGCGATACCACGGCTGGGATCGTTATCAGATAACTGCGGCAATATGGTATGACGTTGATCCCACACGCCCACATGCCGCGCTAACGGCACCTGATAGCGATTGAGGTTCCACGTACCATTGCCGGCGCCTGCTTCAAATGGCGGTAAGCCTTCATGCAGTGCATGGCCAATTCCCATCGCAAGACCACCTTGAATTTGCCCTTCGACTAATTCTTTAACAATCACTTTGCCCGCTTCTAACCAAGTATGAGAGCTCAGCAGCGTGACTTCGCCATTGCCTTCGTTTACGGCCACTTCAACCAAAGTGGCGCAGGGGGCGTAGTAAGTCACCATGGCATTGTTCAGTTCGGCCTTGGGATAACTCATGGCTTGACGATCGATCAAGTGATAGCCATTAGATTTCATGCTGGCTTGACGCGCTTTGATACTCTTAGTCGTGTCGGAGGTGGCCGCAAACGTCGCGTTCCCTTCGCCGTATTGCAACGCCAGCGCATCGAGTGCTAAACGTTCTTTAGTGCCAAGAATGTCGAAATCGGCTTCGGCCCAAGCCCAGCGATTAAAGGCATGGCCCATCACGCCGACCACTAAGCCCATGTCGTGGGCGCGTTTCGCGAGAATATCGATCGACAGCGGCGGAAAGCCCAAGGCGGTTAACTTGCCATCAACCCAGCGGCCATCGCGGGCGTTATGCAAATTAGTCGAGCCCATTGGGGTGTTAAAATACAACTCGTTCCAAATCGATACCGCTGCAGGCCACAGGCCGTGACGGTAGATCACGTCGGCGGCGATACGGCTGACATGGCTTTGGTAATAGGCCGACATAGACGCCGACGATGCCATGGCTTTAACGGGCGTCCAGCGTGGATTGGCCGCCATTTCATCTTGGCGTTGCTGCGAAATAATATAAGGATTATCGGTTTGCACTAATTGCATCGCATCCCAAATATCCACTTCGGCGAGTTTTACTTCATCGGCAAAGTTGCCTAGAGCATCGCTGATTACGACGGCTTGGGAGGTTTGCGTGCCTGTGCCCATTTCGATAAAGCCGATTTCTAGGGTGATTTTACCGTCTTTAGCTAGGCGAACCGCCGCACTTGGCGCTGCTGCGCCCGTACCATAATCTTTAGTGGCGATACCAAAACCGACGCCGTAACGCATCCCCGGATGTTTGGCCTCATAGTCCTTTTTATTCACCGCGCGGTTTTGCCACACAGGAGCTTGCTCGGCCATGTCGAGCATTTCGCGGTAACGCAAAGTACCGTTAGGAATTGCGCCTTGAGTATTACGCTGGCCGGATTCCATCACGTTGGCGGCGCGCAGTTTAAAGGGATCAACTTTTAACTCGTCGGCTATCTCGTGGATCATGCATTCCATCGCCGTCATCGATTGCAGCGTGCCATAACCGCGCATCGAACCCGCATCTGGGTTACGCGACGCATAGGCGGAGGCGATAATATCGTTGCGCGGTGTGTAGTAAATGCTTTGCATCGCCGTCGCGCCAACCGAGGTCACAGACGGGGTAAAGTTGACGCGTCCGCCGCCATCGACTGTCATCTGTGAAGTTAAGGCTTGGATTTTTAAGGTCGATTTATCCACCGCTAAGCGGCTTTTCATGATGAACGGATGACGTTTAAGCCCAGATTGGAATTGCTCGAATCTGTCATTGGCGAGTCGGATTGGCCCCTTGGCATAAATGGTCGCGAGCACGCCGTAATAGGGGAATATCGAATGGTCTTTCGCGCCAAATCCACCGCCGATATAAGGCGAGTGCACCACCAGATGTTTTACCTTGCCTGCCAGTGGGCCAGATAACAGCATGTGCACTGCCATCTCTTGAAAGTCCTGTGGCGACTGCGAGGTAATCACTGTATGAAATGTTTGGCTAGTTGCGTCATACCAGCCGTTAAAGGCTTCGGGTTCCATCATCATAGGATCGATGATCTGGGTGCGATATTCCCGCTCTAAAACTTGCCACTGTTGATTGGCTTGGGCGCTAGCAATCTGCTTATCTATCTCGCCTGCATAATAAAGCCCGCGCTCAGACACTGTCCCTTTGGCATTCGGATTGCCTAACCATTCAGGCTTGCGATCTTTTACGCTAGGGAAAAACAGCCCATCGTGGAGCGGGCTATATAAATCTTCCCTTGCGCCATTTTCACCTTCTACTCGAATAAGGCGCCAGCTGGCGTACGGGTCTTTCGAGTCCGACACAAACGGCGTTTGCTCACCAAAGCGCAGTAAGGTCTGATCAAATTGCAGTAAAGACTTAGCTTGCTTAAAAGCGGGGAAACTGTCGAACAATAATATCGCCACCGCATGGCCTAAGTAGTCGGCGGTTTGCCCTTCGGCCAGCAACATGTTGTCACCGTAAAAATCGGGCAGCTTGACCTTATCGCGGGCCAGATCGACCGCGGTAATCACTTTATAGGGCTTAGCCGATGCGGGCAGGTGGTCGAGGGAAAAGCCTTGATAAACATGGGATGCATCGGCGGCGCGTAGGATAAAAGCGTAACCTTGCTGCTTGGGCCAGCCTTCCATGTCCATAGCGCGGTAATCACGGCCATAGACCTTTTGGCCTGTGACCTTCGCTATGCCGTCATTACGAAACTTAGGTTTGGATTGACCATTAACCTGAGTTTGCCATTGGGCTGCCAGTTCAGGTGAGACAATCGCCGCATTCGCGCGACTCATTTCCCACAACAAAGGGGCCGAATATACGGCAACCCCGCCAATCACACATTGCTTGATAAAGGTCCGGCGTGATGTATTAGATGGTTCCATATCTCAACCTCAGTTGTGCTTCCGTGTCATATCAGCCGCGCTGCTTGGTATCGCCCGATATAGGCTTGTTGTCGATCGACTTTTTATTGATTGTTGCGACATAACTTTGATAAACACTGAATGTAAATTTACATTAGCCACGTTAGCATGTAGGGCTGAAAATGCAAATTTAGACCGCTAATCGCCTTAGTTTTAATCAAGCTAAATTCGTGTGTAGCACCTGTGTTATCAGGCTTCTACAGTGATGTTCGCACTGTGATTCAACTCAGTTATGTTATGGCTGAATTTTGTTCAGAGCCCTTAGGTTAGAGCCCCTTGGGTAACTCGCTAACTTGAGGCTAATTCCCATGTCAAAATTGGCTCGCTTGCCAAAACAGACCGCCTGACACAGCGAGACTTCATGCCACTGCAAGATCAAGCGATAGTGCTATTTGATGGCGACAGGTTTAGTCACATGCAGCCATATCAACATTGTTAAATCAGTGCTTGCTTAATTACTTGATTTGTAATGCTAAAGTTATAGACAAGTGTACGCTATGTCGCTATCTTAGGTTTTTAACAAGGATGAGCTTTAATCGCGTACCCGCGATTCGAGTCACTTGCATCAGGACGATGTGTCTTTTCTCTTTCTTAGATACCCAACTCCTCCTGCAAATTCGTGAATATGCTTTGGCACTTATGCTTGTTGCCACAGTGCTTATTGGCATTTTGCTCAATGTTCAGCAGTGGGCGTTTTGAGCTGGTGCAACCTTGTTTTGAGTGATGGCTTGGCTGACAGATGTTGGCGAAGTGCGGTAGCAATGGGGAAGCTTTGTCGGTTCACAATTTGCCGTTTCACAAAGTTGTGAACTGGTAATTTTGCGGCCTAGCGGCCGAGGTGAATCAAGGTCGTGGGTCTTCAACCCACACCCGACCAAGGAGGACTGCTCGTCCTATCCTCCTTGGATGCTCCATGACGCCCCAACGGAGTTGAAAGCCCCTTGGGCTCATTGCCAAATTTGCTATCGCTTCCGAAGGATGCATCCCTGCACCTGCGAAAGCTAGCTCGCCATCCATGGCGAGACTCACGCAATTTGCCTATTCGCCCTGCGGCAACTCCGAGGGGAAATGTATTCTGCGGCAGCAGTGTTTAAATTGAGCAGTTTAATTTTGGTTGATCTTTTTGAGATGACTTCAATAACAATTTTATTCATTAATTAATGTTAAAAATAAAGGGTGAGGTAGTTGTTAATGGAAAAGCAGGATCATGAATGGGGATGCAAGCATATCAATTACACTGAAGATGGAACTATTAAAGCTTGTGTTGTGACTATTGAAGACTTGCAATGTATTGCTGAAAAATTAACATCGTCTGTGCTTGATACATCTTGGATGTTGACAATGGATATTGGGACAAAGCGCTCATATCAATATACGGCCCGTGAAACTGCTGATGCACTCGTTAAGATATTTAGAAATGTTACAGATAGAAATTCATTGAGTGCTGAGTTCGGCGAGGTAATGGTATCTATCGGATCAACACGTGCACTTGAACTAATTTTTGAACATAGAGCTTTACCAATTGCTGAAATATGGAAGCCACAGAAAAAGCAAAATGAAGGATTTGATTTTCATACCGAGTGTAAAGGAGATCTAATTAATTTTGGAGAAGCAAAATATTCTGGAAGTATTAATCCTCATGGTGAAGCGATACCACAGGCCTCTCGCTTTCTTAAAGAGGAAAAACACTTAAGAGATCGAGTCCATTTGATAAACTTAACAGGTAGTAAGTCTATCGAGAATTTAGATAGTGATAATTTTGGTGTTGTTGTAGCCTTTTCGATAAATTCAAAAGATACAAGTTCAATAATGAGAAATGCTATTGATAGCGTAAAGAAATCAGACTTGATGAATAACTCCAGAATGGTATATGTGGTTGGTGTTAAATGTTAAGTATAAAAAATATAAATACTGAATATGATGTAAGAGATGGTTTGTGTGAAATTATAAATAAACTACATGAAGAAGGGCCTGTTGATAGTAAGGTGTTAGAAAGTCTTACATATTATAAAATATTTCATCCAATAATTTTTCGCGAATATGAAGAAAAAATATTGTCAGTGTTAGGCCTTTTCTACAAAAATATTAAACCTAATGATCTTTTTGCATTTCTTTTGTCTGGTGTAGGTGAAACTCATAAGAAACAATATAGAGAATACTTAACTCCTGTTCAAGCTAGCGTTAGAAATGCGATAGAAGACCAACAGTTCGTGTCAATTTCTGCGCCTACTAGTGCAGGTAAGTCATTTTCTTTAAGAGATTATATATATGAAATCGAAGGTGATAGTGTCATAGTTGTACCATCTAGAGCCTTAATTGCAGAATATATAAAAACTATAAGAGAACGTTTCAAAAATGATAAGTCTGTGATGATCTCTTCTTTCGTTGATTGTGTTTTTAAAATCCGTAAATTAAGAAGAATATTTGTGTTGACCCCAGAAAGAGCTAGAGAGTTATTTTCTGAAAACTTAAATTTGAATATTTCACTTTTTTTCTTTGATGAAGCGCAAGTCTCAGAGGAAAAAGAGAGAGGCGTAATTTTTGATGTTCTTGTTCGCCGTGTACAAAAATTCTTTCCTAATGCAAAATTAATATTTGCACACCCATTTGTTGATAATCCAAGTGCTCAGATTAAAAAACATTCAATGGATGAGGGGAAATCATATTCAAGGTCATATCCACATAGTACTGTAGGTAAAGCATTTATTTATGGGCATGCTAATAAAGAAGACTACTATTTTTCTCCATATTATGAGAGTGGTCATCTTATTAGAAACAGCATTAAACTAGATGAAAAGTTTGAGTCAGTAGCTTTTAATGGTGAAATGTCTGTTTTAGTTTTTGTATCTAAGTCTTCAATATATCGAGGGGATTTTATAAAAGATTTCAGAAAATATGTTGATAAATTTAATGTAGTTAAAGATAAAAATGCAGTTAAAATCATTTCTCAAGTAGAAGAATTACTCGGTGCTAATGAAACAAATCATCGTTCAAATCTTGTAGGGCTACTGAGGAAGGGGGTTGTAATTCATCATGGTTCTGTCCCATTAGATGTTAGATTTCTTATTGAAGATTTTATTAGAGCTGGTTTTGCTAAAATTTGTTTCGCAACTAGTACTTTAGCACAGGGTATAAATATGCCTTTTGATATTGTTTGGCTAGACAATATGAGGATGCAAGGAATATCAGAAGAGGATAAGGCGCTTGCTTTTAAAAACTTAATTGGTCGAAGTGGTCGTCTTTCTAAGGAATTAAAGTTTGACTTTGGGTATGTTTATACTAAAAACCCAAAACTTTTAATAGAGAGGGTAAACAGTTCATTTAGTTTATCGGAGATATCTATTTTAGACCAAGAAGTTGATGAGGTTACTGATGAGAAAGAGCTGATATCTTCAATCTTAGATGGTTCATTCAATAATGAGTTTAATCTGCCAATGTCTAAAGTTGAACGATTATCTTCACAAGAGTCTATCGAAAACATTAAATTAATACTTGAGCTTGTTTATGTTGGCGGGTTCGGAGAAAAATTATTTGGTAGTAACAATAAACAAAATAGAGTACGGTTAAAAGATGCTCTATTTAATGTATACTGTATATCTTTGGGGCGAGAATTGTTCGATGGTGAAACAAATGTGTTTAACACTGCAATCGATATTTTTATCCTTGTAATTCAGGGCAGATCTTTCAAGGAGATTGTGGGGATAAGATACAATAATATATCAAGAAGAGGTGAGGCTAGAACAAGTTTTGCTAGATTTTCTCAACCTGCTAATAAATTACCTGATAGCTCATTAGTTAATAGTTTTTCATTATTCAAATCTGATGTAAGAGTAAAAGATGTTAGCTATGATGCTATCGTTTTTGATACGTATGACTATATGGATACTGTTATTTCATTTTCTTTATCAGATGTTTTAATGGGGGCGTTTTCTATTTATCACAATTTTACTAAGGATAATAACGCTCTTAAAATGATAGAGTTATTGAAGTATGGGACAAATGATACCACTCATACCTTACTTCTGCGCTATGGTTTTCCACCTGATGAAATCAAAGAATTAACTGAGTATATTGATTCAATCACTGAAGATAATATAATTTTTAAGCCTGATGTTTTAAATGGGTCTGAACAGGTGAAAGAACTTGTTGAATGGTATCTTCCGTAGTAAAAATCAAAGAAATAGCACTGGTAAAACTCTTTCAATGTGAAAAGTTAACTCTAATGCCAGAGAAGTTCACCAATCCCATGCGAAGCCACTAATCAATGTATGTAACTTCGCTAGGGGCGTCTTGGCTGCTGGTGAAAACAATAGCAAGGAGGATAGGACGAGCAGTCCTCCTTGGTCGACTCTTGATAAAAAAATCAGGGGGTGAAGCCCCACGACCTTGATGTAGATTTTTAATTTGAAATTGAGGCCAGTGTAACTCTGAATAGAGTGCATTCCATTGGAGGTAAATTGAAGTTTTTAGTGATTATCTTCGGCATAGCTGTGTCGATATTTATGCATGGAAGTGGGTTGTCTGTCGATAGCAAATGGTGGTGGGATTTACTGTTATCTTTCAATGTAAAAGCATTAAGTGAAAACTTGGGGATGGTTGTATTTTGCTTTTGGATACATCTTCCACTGATGATCATATTTTCTTTAGTATGTGCTTTGATTATTAATCGAGTTGGGTATCCAAGGTATTTTATTTACTCTGTGTTAGGTACTTCATTTTTTACATTTGTTGTGCTGCCATCACTGCCTGTTTTCGATGTGTTATTAGCTGGCGGGATGAGTCCATTACGTTTTATTGATATCTTTGTAAAAACACTCATGTTTCTGACCTTGTTCTTTGTTTTTAATATACTTATGAAAAAGTATAATAGGTTGAATTTATTTGGTTAATTTTTACTTTCAAGATGTTTCGCTGACTGTGTTTATTGATTTATTTTAGGGATGATTTAAGAGTTTTTTATGAAAAAAATTAGTTTTTTGGGTATGAGCATAGTGCTTGCTTTGACACTTGTTATCGGCCTTGCAGTTGATTTGATAGTTGAATTTAAGTCTGAATCGATTTTTATGCAGATGAATATTTTTAGCTTTAAATTATTATTTTCGTTACTTAGCATGCTTTGTGTATATATTGCTATTGCAGTCACTTTTAATTTTAAAGTGTTACCTATGCTTATAGGCAAAGATTATCAGTAAAATTACTTTAGGTGGTCTAAATTTCGATAGCTAGAAGTTTTCTTTTTATTTAACCTATGGTCTATGGGTGATCTACAATATTTCACCGTTGTAATAGTTAATTTAGCTGTGGTTGAGTTGATACACTTATATTTAGTTTATAAAAGTATCAATGATAAGCTCGAGTCTACTATATAAATTGGTAAGTTGAGGGTAATAAGTCTTGTGGCGTTGGCATAATTCTTTCAATGCGAATAGTTCACTCTAACGCCACAGAAGTTCACCGATCCCTTGCGAAGTTGTCGAAATACGCAGATAGCTCTTAGTTGTTAGAGTGGGGCCGTGGCGACATCATGGATGATGGCGCAGGCTCGGGGGCACATGGATGTGCCATCTGAGCCGTTAGGCGATTTTTATTGGAGTATGAGGCAGGTAACTAATGCATGTACTTAGCTAGGGTGAGTGCTGCGTAGCAGCGTTTCGAACGAGAGCTAGGGATGGCGAACTGGCAGTTAGACATGGACGTTGTTCGGCAAGGGGAGATGCAAGGCGAATAATCACCTTTTGTGATTGCGCTTATGGGCGAGAGGCAGGGATGCCAAACTGGCTGTTGTATATGGATATACTTGGGGATTGCTGTTGATCCCCTTCTTGCCCTGGTGTGGAATGGAGTTCCACGACTTTGATTTTGATTTAAAAAATCAAACGAAGTTTGAATCAGCTTCTACAACCGCGTTAGCGTAATCCAAACCCCGATGGTTATTGCACCTAATAGCGAGAGGCAAGGATTGCCGAGCTGGCTTTTGTGTATGGATAATCTGTTCAACCACGTTTATGTAACACCATAAATGTATTTTTATAGGGCATAAGGATTTTAAAATTAGACAGTTAGCTGGTTGGTGAATTGGCCAACTGCATTAACCACTTTTTGTGCACCATCTTGAATCTCTGACATAACCTCACCCGATTGGGTTGAGAGTGTTAACCCCTGTTGCGCTTGTTGCTTACCTTGCTCAATCATATTGACTGCACTTTCGGTTAACATTTTATTTTTTGATACTACCTCTACAATTTCCTCTGTCGCTTTACTGGTACGTGAGGCAAGTTGTCTGACTTCATCTGCAACGACTGCAAAACCGCGTCCTTGTTCTCCTGCGCGAGCGGCTTCAATTGCTGCATTTAAGGCAAGAAGATTGGTTTGATCGGCGATGCCACTGATACTTTTTACTAGCTCACCAATCATTTGAGATTGCTTATCTAATGCTTCAATGCCTTTGGCTGCATCATTCATTTGCGTCGCTAATTTATTCATCATCACAACTGTTTCTTGTAGCACTAAGCTCCCTTTTTTTGCAAAAGCATCGGTTTGTTGGGATGTGCTATAGGCTATGTCAGCCGCTTCGGATACGGCCAGTTCTCTGTTGACTTGATCTGTGATAACAGTGGCAAATTTTACGACTTTGTAGAGTTCGTTGTAGCTATCAAAAATAGGATTATAAGAGGCTTCTAACCAAACGATACGGCCATAGCTATCCACACGTTTAAAGCGATTCGCGACAAATTGTCCCTTGCATAGCTGATCCCAAAAATGCTTGTATTCTATTGAGTTATATTCTTCTGGTTCGCAAAAAATTCTATGGTGTTTACCAACAATTTGATTCTTAGTGTATCCCATCGCATTTAAAAAGTTATCGTTAGCAGTAATGACTGTACCGTCTAAGTTAAACTCAATAACAGCGGTAGAGCGCTGTAATGCTTGGTTTAAATCTTCATGTTTTTTCGAGCTTTCAATAGTACGGGTTAGATCGTTTGCATAAATAGAAAAGTGTTTTAACTTGCCATTACTGTTTTTGACGGGCTGTAAAATGGCTCGTAACCAAGCTTCCTCACCATCGCCCTTAACAATTTGTAGTGCACCTACCCAATGTTCGCATTGCTTTATGGCATTGCACATTGCTTTATAATGACTTGTGTTTCGAGCTCGCGCTGGCACCATTTCCGTTAAGTGTTTGCCGATAGGTGAGTTTTTTTGAAATAACATGTCGTCAGTAAAATTAGCGTTGATTGCGATAATTTTTCCATCAGCATCTAGCGCTAATACTAACATCTCACTATCAAGGCTTTCCCTAACTTGCCGCATTGAAAATAACTCTTCTTTCAATTGTTCATGTTCAGCCTTTAATTTTTTGTTAAATATGATCATATTGATTTCCAAGAAGTCTTAAAACGTCATTTTTATGATGAGAAACTGAGTATAGTCGATAAATTTTTTTCTACTTATATGATGCAGTCTGCTAATTAGATCAAATTGTTATGCCGATAGCTTTATATATCGTCTTTAGCGTTGAACTAAGGCTATATCACTATAACGTTGTTGTGGAGTCATCATTTAGACTTACTGGTTGGTTTTTTGAATACTGTGTTTGGATATTTTTTCTCAAGCAGGAAAGGATGTTGGATTATTCATGATGTTGAATTTATTGGTTTATTTATTTAGGATTTAAGTGTGATTGGTGTCGGGTGTGTATATCACGGTTTATTGTGGGTTAGTTATTATTTCGGGTCTTAGTATGACTTATGAATATACCGTAATTATTCAGAAAATCACTTTGTGTGGTCTACATTTCGATATCTAGAGTTCTTCATCCACTTCACTAGTCGTTAATGGGTAGCGGCCATATTCCATTATCGGAATAATCCATTTCGCTTTGGTTGAGTTGATCCACTTGTCTTTAGTTTATAGAAGTATCAATAGTCATCTTGAGTCAACAATATAACTTGGTAAGTTGAGGACAATAAGAAGTGTGGAACTGGCATCACTCTTTCACTGCGAAAAGTTAACACTAATGCCGCAGACGTTCACCGATCCCCTGCGAAGTTGTCGAAATACGCAGATAGCTCTTAGTTGTTAGAGTGGGGCCGTGGCGACATCATGGAGGATGGCGCTGACTCGGGGGCACATGGATGTGCCATCTGAGCCGTTAGGCGATTTTTATTGGAGTATGAGACAGGTAACTAATGCATGTCACTTCGCTAGGGTGAGTGCTGCGTAGCAGAGTTTCGAACTAGAGCCAGGGATGGCGAACTGGCAGTTAGACAAGGACGTTGTTCGGCAAGGGAGAATCCAAGGAGGATAGGACGAGCAGTCCTCCTTGGTCGGGTGTGGGGTGAAGCCCCACGACTTTGATTTTAATTTTCTAAAGTAAAAAATTAGGGGCGATAACTCGCCCCTTAACTTTGCCCATTTATAAAGTTGCCTAAATTCAGTTTGGCCAAATTACTGAGTAAACATGATTACTCGGGATCATAATCAAGTACTGGCGCCAGCCACTTCTCCGTCTCAGCTACAGTCATCCCTTTACGCTTCGCATAATCTTCCACTTGATCGCGGCCGATGTTACTCACGCCAAAGTAGCGCGATTTCGGGTGGGCGAAATACCAGCCCGATACTGCCGCTGTGGGGAACATGGCGTAGCTTTCGGTGATGTTCAAGTTGATAGTTTCATCGGGCTTGAGCAAGTCCCATAACAAGCCTTTTTCTGTGTGATCTGGGCATGCTGGGTAACCCGGTGCGGGGCGTATACCTTTGTATTTCTCGCGGATTAAGGCTTCGTTGCTTAACTGCTCATCGGCCGCATAACCCCAAAACTCTTTACGTACCCGCTCGTGCATCCGCTCGGCAAAGGCTTCGGCTAAACGGTCTGCTAAGCACTTGAGCATAATGGCGTTGTAGTCGTCGTGGTTGGCTTCAAAACGTGCCACATGTTCGTCTATGCCGTGGCCCGTGGTCACCGCAAAGCCGCCCATGTAATCGGCGATGCCTGAGTCTTTTGGCGCAACAAAGTCGGATAGACAGAAGTTGTCGTTACCGACACGCTCAAGCTGCATCCGCAGGTGATGTGTGGTCATTTCAACTGTGGTGCGCGACTCATCGGTATACAGCTCAATGTCGTCGTAATTGACGGTATTGGCAGGGAATAAGCCAATAACCGCTTTCGCCGTGAGCCACTTTTCTTCGATGATTTGTTTGAGCATGGCCTGACCATCGGCGAACAGTTTTTGCGCTTCTTCACCGACCACTTTATCGGTGAGGATTTCAGGGTAATGGCCGTGCAATTCCCACGAGCGGAAAAACGGTGTCCAGTCGATACGCTCAACTAAATCTTCTAACGGATAATTATCAAATACTTGGCGCCCGAGCACGTTTGGCGTGAACGGGGTGTAGTTGGCCCAATCGTGTTGGCAGCGATTATCGCGCGCCGCTTCGAGTGACACTATCTCTTTGCGCTTGGCTTGGGATAAACGCTTAGTGCGCATATCGTCGTATTCGGCATAGGTTTCGTCTATGGTCGCTTGGCGGGTCTCGTTGTTGATGAGCTTACTCACCATAGGTACGGCGCGGGACGCATCGGCGATATAAATAGCACCATGGGGATAATGGGGCGCAATCTTCACTGCTGTGTGGATTTTAGAGCAAGTGGCGCCGCCGATAATCGCCGGAATGGTTAAGCCTTCACGGTGGAAGGTTTTCACGTTATGCACCATTTCGTCCAGACTCGGAGTGATGAGGCCCGACATGCCGATGATATCGATATTGTGTTCTTTCACTGCGTCGAGAATTCGCTCCACCGACACCATCACACCTAAATCGAATACCTCAAAACCGTTACAGGCGAGCACCACGCCGACGATATTTTTGCCGATATCGTGCACGTCGCCTTTTACCGTCACCATCAAAATCTTGCCGTTAGATTGGCCTTCGACCTTTTCCAGCTCGATATAGGGGTTTAAGTAAGCCACGGCTTTTTTCATCACCCGCGCCGATTTCACCACCTGCGGCAGGAACATCTTGCCCGAGCCGAACAAGTCACCGACCACGTTCATGCCGTCCATCAAGGCGCCTTCAATCACATCCAGTGGACGTTTCGCCTCTTGGCGAGCGGCTTCGGTATCTTCATCGATAAATTCGGTAATGCCTTTGACGAGCGCATGGGATAAGCGTTGGCTCACTGGCCAGCTGCGCCATTCTAAATCTTCTTTCTTACCAACCTGTGCGCCATCACCGCGGAATTTCTCCGCGATTTCAAGTAACTGCTCGGTATTGCTTGAGCCTTCGACTGGGCAGGGCAAGTTAAGCACCACGTTTTCGACCCGTACTTTAAGCTCAGGATCGATATCGTCGTAAATGGCTAACTGGCCCGCGTTGACAATGCCCATGTCCATGCCGACTTTGATGGCGTGGTACAGGAATACCGCGTGAATCGCTTCGCGCACTGGGTTGTTACCGCGAAACGAGAACGACACGTTCGATACGCCGCCCGAAATCATCGCGTGGGGCAGGGTGGCTTTAATCGCTTTAATGGCATCAATAAAATCGACGGCATAGTTGTCGTGTTCATCGATACCGGTGGCGATGGCAAAAATGTTCGGGTCGAAGATGATGTCTTCTGGCGGAAAGCCGACCTTGTCGACCAGCACCCGATAGGCGCGGGTACAGATTTCGATTTTACGCGCCTTAGTATCGGCCTGACCTTGCTCATCGAACGCCATAATAATGGCCGCCGCGCCGTAGCGTTTCACCAGTGTTGCTTGCTCAATAAACTTGGCTTCGCCTTCTTTAAGGGAAATCGAGTTAACTATGCCTTTGCCTTGAATACATTTTAGGCCAGCTTCGATGACTTCCCACTTAGAGGAGTCGATCATAATCGGTACGCGGCTGATGTCGGGCTCAGAGGCGATCAAGTTTAAAAACTTGTGCATGATCTCGGCGCCATCGAGCATGCCTTCGTCCATGTTGATGTCGATGATTTGCGCGCCGCTTTCGACCTGCTCGCGGGCGACATCGAGCGCTTGCTCAAACTTGCCTTCTTTGATCAATTTTAAAAACTTAGCCGAGCCTGTGACGTTGGTGCGCTCTCCCACGTTAACGAACAGGGATTGCGCATCGATAGTCAGTGGTTCCAAACCTGCCAAGCGGCAAGCTACCGGAATGTCTGGCAAAATACGCGGGTCGTGACGGCTCACCGCTTCGCGGATCACGCGGATATGTTCAGGGGTACTACCACAACAACCACCGATAATATTGAGCATGCCTTCGCGCGCCCAATCTTCGATCACATTCGCCATGTCTTCTGGGGTTTCATCATAGCCGCCAAACTCGTTCGGCAGACCCGCGTTCGGATGCGCCGACACATAACATTCGGCTATACGCGATAGTTCTTCGACGTACGGGCGCAGCTCTTTTGGCCCAAGCGCACAGTTAAGGCCGATAGATAAGGGCTTGATATGGCGCAGGGAATTATAAAAAGCTTCGGTGGTTTGGCCGGTAAGGGTGCGGCCAGAGGCATCGGTAATAGTGCCCGAGATCATGATAGGTAAGCGGTCACTCGAATGCTGACCAAATAAGTCATCAAACACCGATTCAATTGCAAACAGTGCGGCCTTGGCGTTTAAGGTATCGAAGATGGTCTCGACCATAATGATATCCGCGCCGCCTTCAATCAGCGCCTTAGTGGACTCTCGGTAAGCGCTCACTAACTCATCGAAGCTGACGTTGCGATAGCCAGGGTCGTTCACATCAGGGCTAATCGAACACGTACGGTTAGTGGGGCCTAACACACCAGCGACGTAGCGCGGAATGCCTGTGGCAGCAAACACTTCATCACAGGCTTCACGGGCGAGGCGGGCGCCGGCTAAGTTAATTTCGGCGGACAGCGACTGCATGTCGTAGTCGGCCATGGCGATAGTCGTAGCATTAAAGGTGTTGGTTTCAATGATGTCGGCACCGGCGTTTAAGTAGTCGGTATGAATTTTTTTGATGATCTGGGGTTGCGACAACACCAATAAATCGTTGTTGCCTTTGACGTCAGTGTGCCAATCTTTAAAGCGTTCGCCGCGATAATCCTCTTCTTCGAGCTTGTGGTCTTGGATCATAGTGCCCATGGCACCGTCTAAGATTAGAATGCGCTCAGCAAGCTGTTTACGAATGTCTGCCAATATCTGGCCGGCTTTGGTAGAGGGTATCGTCATAAATAATTACCTTAAATACAGCTAAGTTAAGTCCAAGCATCGACCCTTGTTATGCAAAGTGCATTTTATTCTGGTCTATCGACATTTGTTTTTGGATACTTGTTTTTATAAAATGTTTTTGGACATTTAAACGTATAGACGTCCATAATACGCGACTTATGATTGTCAGGGCAAGGTCAAAATTGACTGACGACAATTGGGTCCTATCAGCACTTTTCACCCAGTTTAACGGCTCTTTTTTTAGGGCTAGTTGTAGAGCTAGGGCGTAATTGAGTATATAGGACGACGGGTCTAATGTGGGGCTTCAACAGAATTTGCCATGAGTGATAGACATAGGAATACGATGAAACAAGTTCGATTGTTATTGTTGCGTCACGGCGAGTGTGAAGGCGGCGCCATTTTACGCGGCCGTGTGGATGTGCCTTTAAGCGAAAAGGGCTGGCAGCAAATGTCGGCAGCGGTTGAGTCACAGGCCAGCGTGTGTAGCGCGATTTATAGCTCGACCTCACGCCGCTGCGCCGAATTTGCCCAAGCCTTTGCCGCCGAATTGCATTCGACGGCGGCGCTGGTATCTGAGTCAAGGCCATTGCAGGCGCAGCTTTTATCGGGTTTACAAGAAATCGACTTTGGTGATTGGGACGGTCGTCGGCTCGATGAACTGTATCAACAAGCGGGCGAACACTTAGCGGCGTATTGGCAAAATCCTTGGCAAACTCCGCCGCCCAATGGGGAAACTATGGCAAGCTTCGAGTCGCGGGTGAATGGCGCAATTGACCAGATACTTGCCGCCGAGTTTGAACGATTGACGGTCGACTCAGATAACGCCGAGCTGGCTGTGGGAGCGGGCGTGGCTGCGGGCGAACTGGCTGCCAAAGTATGGGTCGTGACCCACGGCGGAGTGATCCGTCACTTAATGGCGCGCGCCCTTGGGGTTGAGCGGGCGGTGGGCTTTTACAGTCAACTCGATTTACCCGTGGCGGCCGTGGTGAGCATTACTGTGCTGCAAGATGAACACGGCGTTTGTTACTGGCGTTTAGATTGGCCGAGCGGACGCTGCGAGTGATCCGCGTTGCCCTAAGGTGAAGATTTTTCTTGTCTTACCAGCGTGATTGTCGATTGCCTATTAAGGTAAATATAGGATAATGCTTTTTCCTGACGTCCCCGACGCACACGGCCTTGCAAGGCTGGTGGCAGTGTATCGGATGACGTCACAGAAATAGGTGTTGGGAGTTTTGAGTGGTGCGAGTGTGTTCTGTGGCAACTATTGCCTAGACACGCTGCAAAGGCTTGAAATCAATCTCAACATAATAGGGAATCGGGGAGCTGCTCGTCAGTCAGCCCGAACTGTGCCCGCAACTGTGAGTGACTTTTTATATTGTTTTCAATAGAAAAGTGACGAGTCAGGAGACCTGCCTATTTCTGTTATCGCTGCGTGCAGCCTTAGTTCTCGAGCGGGTGACTCGAGGGAGCCGATGACAATGTGCACAACCTTTTTTAATTCAGGTTTGGACTCGCTAGGAGCACCGCGTTGGTGAAACTCTCTGCCATCCAAACGAGCCATGCTTTGAATGACAGCGACACTCGCCCATCAGCGAGCCAGACGGTCGCGCTTGATGTCAGCCAGTTAAGCTGGTGTATCGATGGCAAAACCATTCTTTCCAATATTAACTTTGCGTTGCCAACGGGGCAGATGTTGGGTTTGATTGGGCCTAACGGTGCGGGTAAGTCTAGCTTGCTACGCTGTCTGTATCGCTTTGTTCGCCCGACTCAGGGCAAAATTACCCTGTTTGATCAAGATATTGAGCGTTTATCGCCCAAGGCGTTTGCTTGCCGTGTCGCTGTAGTGCAGCAAGACACGCCGCACTATTTTGACCTAACCACAGAGCAATTGGTCAGCATGGGCTTAACGCCGCATAAGGGCATGTTCGATACCAATTCGAGCTGTGACGGCGAGCGCATTGCAAAGGCTCTAGAGAAAGTCGGCCTGAGCCATAAGATGCACCAACAGTACGAGCACTTATCCGGCGGTGAAAAGCAGCGTGCCTTGATCGCCCGCGCCATAGTGCAGCAGCCGCAACTGTTGATCCTCGACGAGCCAACCAACCACCTCGATGTGCGTTATCAAATCCAAATCCTCGAATTAGTGCGTAGCCTTGGCATCAGCGTGATTGCCTCCATTCACGATCTCAATTTAGCCAGCGCCCTGTGCGACAGTTTGTTGTTGATCCATAACGGTGAAGTTAGCGCTATGGGCACGCCAACCGAGGTATTAACCGAGGCGCGAATTGGCGATGTGTTCGGCGTTTGCGCTCAGGTGTCGACCCATCCACAACATAAAAAGCCCTTAATCAGCTACTTTTATGGCTACCATGATTCGACGCACAACATGGCTAATGCTTTGGCTGAGCGAGGCGAGGGCGGATGATTCAGGGAGTAAACAGCATTTCATCTTACATTTGGGGCGTATCGTGACACCTTTGACGAGACAACAACTGATGCTGGTCGCATTAGGCATAATCACTTTGATAACCCCCATTGCCGCCACGAGTTTTGGCGCGGCGAACATCAGTTTTATGGATGTTATCCAAGTGTTTATCAATAAAATGGCCAACCTCACTCAAGCCAATGGCATGACGGAGCGCATCGTGATGGAGCTCAGACTGCCGCGTATTTTACTGGCCTTTGTGGCGGGTGCGGGCTTGTCTTTGGCGGGCAGCGTGCTGCAAACCGTGACCCGCAATCCATTGGCCGACCCTTATCTGTTTGGCATTAGCTCAGGCGCGTCCTTTGGCGCTGTGGTGATGTTGACGTTATTTACGGGGTCTGGATTTTTTGAGAATACGGGTATGGCGGCGAACTCGGGGATTTTTAGTGGCTCGGGCGCCTTGTCGGGTTTGCTTTGGTTTAGCTTGCCCTTCGGCGCTTTTATTGGCGCCAGTTTGTCGGTACTGATAGTGCTGGCCTTGTCTGGCCTTGGGCTCAATAGCCAAGTGGAGCGCATGTTGCTCTCAGGCGTGGCGACCTCCTTTATGTTCGGCGCGCTAACGAGTCTGTTGTTGTATTTCGCCAGTCCGCAGGCGACGGCTTCTGTGTTGTTTTGGAGTTTAGGCAGTTTCGCCAAGGCCAGTTGGTCCTTGCTAGTGCTGCCAACACTGGTGATTGGCGCGAGTTTGTTCATTATTTTAGGCATGAAACGGCAGATCATGGCGTTGCAAGCGGGGGATGAAACGGCGCATACCTTAGGGGTGAATGTGCCTAAGTTGCGACTCAATATGCTGCTGCTCTGCTCCTTGATTACCGCGATTTTGGTTGCCACCTGCGGCGGTATTGGGTTTGTCGGTTTGATGATCCCCCACACAGTGCGCATGCTGTTTCCCGGTCGTCAGCCGATTCTATTAACGGCGCTGGTGGGTGGATTATTTATGGTGTGGATTGATGTGCTGGCGCGCTGTTTATTGGGCAATCAAGAGTTGCCCGTGGGGATTATCACGGCGGCCATAGGTAGCATGTTCTTTTTGCTGATTTTGCGTAAACGCAGAGTCATGGCGTAAGCACATAGTCAGAACGTAATCCTAGAGTCATCTAGCAAGCGCAGACTGGCGGGATAATCAGCATTTTTGTTGATATCTGCCCCGCGATTGGAAATGCAAAATTGGACATGTTAGTCATAGACGCAGGATGCGTTGTGGTTATTTAAGATAATAAGTGGAGTGTGGATGTCTCAGTCAGCCGTGTCTTTTCAAATCAGCCCTGTGAGTAAAGCGCAGGATCCATTGATCCAGCAGAAAATTGATCTTAAGACTAAGCCGCCCGGCGCCTTAGGTCAGCTCGAATCCTTAGCCTTACAGATTGCCCGCGTGCAAGCGACTGATTCACAAAAAACGGATCAGCCACAAAATACTGTGCTGAAAATCGTTCATCCAACCATGTTAGTGTTTGCGGGTGATCATGGTATTGCGGCAGAAGGCGTGTCGATTGCCCCAAGCGAAGTGACGCGCCAAATGGTGCAAAATTTTGCCCATGGCGGCGCGGCGATTAACGTTTTTTGTCGGCAGGTGGGCTTTACGCTCGAAGTGATCGATTGCGGTATTTTAACGCCAGTCGAAGGGGTTGAAGGCATTATTGATCAACGTCTTGGCGCGGGCACAGGGGCAATTCATTTAGAGCCCGCTATGGCGCTGGAAACCGTCGATAAAGGCTTTGCGATGGCGCGCGATTTGATTGAGCGTCACCATCAAGCAGGTTGTAACTTAGTCGCCTTTGGCGAAATGGGTATAGGCAATACCTCGGCTGCGGCAGCCATTATGGCGGCGATCATGCAGCTCGATGTGATTGATTGTGTCGGCCGTGGCACGGGCATTAATAGTGAAACCTTAGAACGTAAACTGATGCTGATTGAGCTGGCGTTATTGCTGCATCAAAGCGCCTTAACTGGGCCAAAATCAGTGTTAGCTTGCCTAGGAGGTTTTGAAATTGTGCAGATGACGGGCGCGATGTTAGCCGCCGCCGAGCGCAAAATGCTGGTGGTTGTGGACGGTTTTATCGCTACTGCTGCGGCATTAGTCGCGGTGCAAATTGCCCCCAATGTGCGCGATTATTTGATTTTCGCCCACCAGTCAGACGAGCAAGGCCATAAGCGGATGTTAGAATTTTTGCAGGCGAAACCTTTATTATCACTCGGGCTGAGATTAGGCGAAGGTACGGGCGCAGCCTTGGCGTTGCCGCTTATTCAAGCCTCAGTAAATTTTTACAATCAAATGGCGAGTTTTAGTGATGCGGGGATTGAGGCTGTTGTATGATGTGCTCTGCTAAGTCGCTTATTTTACTTATTTAAAATAATAACTTTTTAGCCAACCGTTTTAATCTTAAACCTTGCAGCAAGTGTTAATTCACTAAGGATGCTTTATGTCAGAACGCGAAAGCTGGCACAAAGAGATAGATTTGTTTTTAGTTGCCATGGGCTATTTTACCCGCATTCCTATGCCTAAATGGGTCGAAGTCGATAGCGATAAGTTGAATAAGGCCAGCCGTTATTTCGGTCTCGTCGGTCTTTTGGTCGGCCTGTTAAGTGCCATTGTATTTTGGCTGACGCAGAACTGGCTCCCCGCCGGCGTCTCTGTGCTGTTAGCTATGTTGGTTGGCGTCTTGCTCACGGGCGGATTTCACGAGGATGGCCTAGCCGATACCTTCGACGGTTTTGGCGGTGGTTGGACGGCGGAAGACAAGCTACGGATCATGAAGGACTCGCGCCTTGGCAGTTATGGCGCACTGGCGTTGATGTTGGCCCTGCTGCTGAAATGGCAGTTGTTAGTCGAGTTGGCGCTGTACGATCCTGTGGTCGCGGGCTCGGCACTTATCGTCGCGCACACAGTCAGCCGCGTGGTATCAGCCAGTATCATCTTTAGTGAAAAATATGTCCGCGATGACGAGACCAGTAAGTCTAAGCCGCTATCGCAACATCAAGGCATTAATGAGTTGCTTATCCTGATCGCCAGTGGCGTATTAGTGTTGTTATTCCTCAAGGGGTTAGCGGCATTGTCATTGCTATTGGTGATGATAGGACTGCGCCGTTTGATCATAGTGATATTTAGACGCCAGATTGGTGGTTACACGGGTGATACCTTAGGCGCGGCGCAGCAAATAGCTGAAATCGTGTGTTATTTTGTATTGCTCGTTGTGGGTAACATACTGTGATCCACCTCGTCCTAGGCGGCGCCCGTAGTGGTAAGAGTCGCTACGGTGAAGCCTTAGTGCGCCAGTACACTGCGCTAGGCTTCGATGCCTGCTATGTGGCCACGGCGCAGGCGCTGGATGATGAAATGGCGACCCGTATCGCCAAGCATCAAGCGGGACGAACGGACGATGGTATCGAATGGCAATTGTTTGAAGAATCGCTCGCCCTTACGGCACTGTTAAAGCGCTTAGCAAAACCTGGGCGAGTGATTTTAGTGGACTGTTTAACTCTTTGGTTGACCAATCAATTACTCGCTTCCAGCGCCAAGATTGAGGATGAACCGGCGCCGACTGAGTGGCATGCGACCGACTTTATAACCTCTGCCAGTTCAACCTCTAACGATGAAGCTCTGGCGAGTTGGCAGGCAGAGAAAACCGCTTTTGTGGATTCCCTTGCCGAGCTAGAAGGTGTGGTGGTGTTGATCAGTAACGAAGTTGGCTCTGGTATCGTGCCCTTAGGTGAATTGAGCCGACAATTTGTTGATGAAGCGGGCTGGTTAAACCAAGCCGTTGCCGCCTTAGCTGACAATGTCACCTTAGTGGTCGCGGGTTTACCCTTGGCACTCAAACCACTGTAATCTAACTAAGTTAAGTGATGTTGAGACTGAGCTTTATCTTTATCCCTGCAAACTAGAATAAGTTTTTAACCCTATGTCCTCTCCAAACACAGACAACACAGGCTGTGCAAATGCACTTGATACCGCTGACGCTTTAGCTATTCATTCTGCTGCTAATCTTGTGGTGAATACGCCTGCGGTTAATTCTGTGGTGAATAGACCTGCTATTAATTCGCTTCGACGCGCAAAAGTCTTGATGGTACAGGGCACAACGTCGGATGCGGGTAAGAGCACCTTAGTGGCGGGGATTTGTCGTTTGCTCGCCCGAGAGGGCGTAAAGGTTGCGCCCTTTAAGCCGCAAAACATGGCGCTCAATAGCGCTGTCACTATTGATGGCGGCGAGATTGGCCGCGCACAGGCACTGCAAGCCGTGGCCTGTTATCTTGAGCCCCATACCGATTTTAATCCTATTCTGCTTAAACCTAGCTCGGATACGGGCGCGCAAATTATCGTTCACGGCAAAGCCCTGACGACGCTCGAAGCCTCGGCCTTTTTTGGGTCTAAATCTAAGGATTACAAGACAATGGCGCTCGGTGCTGTGTTGGAATCCTTCGAGCGATTAAGTGGCCAGTATCAAACCATAGTGGTGGAAGGCGCGGGCAGTCCAGCGGAGATCAATCTGCGCGAGGGCGATATTGCCAACATGGGATTTGCCGAAGCCGTAGATTGCCCCGTGATCATCATTGCCGATATCGATAATGGCGGCGTATTTGCCCATTTGGTCGGGACGCTGGCGCTATTATCTGAGTCTGAACAGGCGCGGGTAAAGGGCTTTGTGATCAATCGTTTCCGTGGCGATATTAGCCTGTTGCAATCTGGCCTCGATTGGCTTGAAGCTTATACGAACAAGCCTGTTTTAGGCGTGTTACCTTATCTGCATGATTTGCATCTCGATGCCGAAGATGCGCTGATAAGCTCGCCGACCAAAGGCGTGAACAGCCGCTTAAAAGTGAGGGTATTAGTGTACCCAAGGATCAGTAATCACACGGATTTTGATCCGCTACGGCTGCATCCCGATATCGATTTTGATTATGTGTCATTGCAAACCCAAGCTGCGAGTCACGCCACTCATCTGCCCGCCGCCGATTTATTGATCTTGCCCGGCAGTAAGAATGTGCGCGCCGATTTGGCCTTTTTACGCCAGCAAGGTTGGGATAAGGATATCGCCATACACCTGCGTTACGGCGGCAAAGTGCTCGGCATTTGCGGCGGTTACCAAATGTTAGGTCAAAGCATTGCCGATCCCTTAGGGATTGAAGACAGTGCGGGCGATACCGAAGGACTTGGCTACTTACCATTGAGCACAGAACTGAAAGCCGATAAACAGTTACGGCGGGTGAGCGGTGAGCTAAGGTTACTTGGGCAAACAGTTGCTGTGCAGGGTTATGAAATCCACTGCGGTGAATCACGTTATCTTATCCCTAGGCTTGAACAAACGAATGCGCCCTTGCAGTTAATCCCAGAATCGACAAGCTTAGCTGCGCCAGCGATGAGTTTTGCCGATGGCCTGCAAAGTGATGATGGGCAAATCTTAGGTACTTATTTACACGGGCTATTTGATAGTCCGGATGCCTGTCAGCTGATTTTGCGCTGGGCGGGATTAAACGATGCTCAGGCGATAGATATCAATCAAATACGTGAGCAGCAACTCGAGCGTTTAGCCGATGTGTTAGCCGAGCATTTAGATATGCAAAAATTACAGCCAATTTTAGAAGCATAAGTTTTAGAAGCATAAGTTTTAAAAGCAGACATTTTTAGCAGCAGAGTGAAGAGAAGACCATGACAGCACAGAACGACAATGAACAAGCGCAAATCAAGGCCGAACGCCACAAGGCTCGCCAACAAAAAGTGAAAGCGGGTGTGGATGCTAAAATTGCCGCCGCCCAAGAAGAAAAGGGTATTTTGCTGGTATTAACTGGTAACGGTAAAGGCAAGTCGACCTCAGGTTTTGGCACGGTCGCCCGCGCCGTCGGTCACGGTAAAAAAGCCGCGGTAGTGCAATTTATCAAAGGCACTTGGGAGTGCGGTGAGCGCAACTTACTCGAAGGTGCAGGGGTTGAGTTTCATGTGATGGGCACAGGTTTTACCTGGGAAACCCAAGATAAAGAAAAGGATACCGCCGCCGCTGTACTCGCTTGGGAAGCCGCTGAAAAGCTGCTGCAAGATGAGTCGATTGACTGCTTGATGCTGGATGAGCTGACCTACATGGTGAGCTATCACTATCTGGATGTAGAACGTGTGCTTAGTGCACTTAAAAATCGCCCACCGATGCAGCATGTGATTATCACGGGCCGTGCTTGCCACCGTGCCATCATCGAGCTTGCAGATACGGTCAGCGAAGTGCAGCCGTTGAAACACGCCTTTGAAGCGGGTATCAAGGCACAGCAAGGTTTTGATTACTAATCGAACTTGGTAAACGTCAGCGCATAAGCGACTATCTGTTATTGGCTGGCAGCTAGGCCTTTAGCCACTACTAGTCGTTAGTCACTAACCGTTCAACGTTCAAAGTGTTCTCAAGGATGATCCTATGAATAAGCGTATCGTGATTTGTGCCGATGGGACTTGGAATCGGCCCGAGAAAGATCTTAAGGTCGATTTCCCAACCAATGTGCTGCGCCTCGCGCGGGCCATCAGCCCATTGGCCAGTGACGGCAAACCCCAGCAGGTGTTTTACGATTGGGGTGTCGGTTCCTATTACGATGAAGCCATGGGCGGCGCAACAGGGCGCGGTTTGCATAAAAACATCATGGATGGGTATCGCTATATAGTGCAAAACTATTCCCCCGGCGATGAGATTTACCTCTTTGGCTTTAGTCGCGGTGCTTACACAGTGCGTTGCCTGTGTGGCTTGATTAATAACTGCGGCATACTCAAACGCCCCGATGCGGCATTGATTCAGCAAGCCTTCGACCATTATAAAAAAAGCAGTGCGCCCTTTGCGCCTGATGGTGCAAAATCCCTCGAATTTAGAGCTAGATACAGCCATGAATCGCGGGGCATCAAGTTTGTTGGTGTGTGGGATACCGTTGGCGCCATGGGGATCCCTATCTCGTTTTTAGGTTTGTTCGAAGATAGAGATGAGTTTTACGACACTAAAATCGGCCGCAACGTGCGCGTTGCCCGCCATGCCTTAGCCATAGACGAACACCGCAGCGACTTTGAGCCGACCATCTGGCAACTGCGCGACAATATGGACATGCAACAGGTGTGGTTTGCCGGTGCCCATAGCAATATTGGCGGCAGTTATAAACCCGATAAAGACGGCGCATTGCTGTCGGACAATGCGCTGCTGTGGATGATATCCGAGGCGCAGAAATTTGATTTAAGCTTAGAGCCACACTTAGCCGCGAGTGTGCATCCGAGTCCGTTAGCCACCTTGCATGATTCGAGGCGCAGCTTTTATCGGATAAAGCAGGAATACTTGCGGCCACTCGACCCTGAGCAAGTCCCAGTGCTTTTGCATCATTCGGTCAAGGCCCGCTGGGATCAAGACCCTAGCTATCGCCCCAAGAATCTACAAACCTATATCGAACACTATGGCTGGCCAGAGCAGCTAGTTTAATTCTTTAAAAATTAAGGCATATCATGATTAAGCGACACTTAGCTGGACTCGTTTTTGGGCTCAGCTTGTTTCTTCCCCACAGCGTGTTGGCCGATCCCGCTAAACGCATTATTGCGCTCTCGCCCCACGCGGTAGAAATGCTCTACGCCATAGGCGCGGGCGATGCCATAGTGGCCGCAACCGATTATGCGGATTATCCCGAGGCGGCCAAAAAAATCCCGCGTATTGGGGGTTACTATGGCATTCAAATGGAGCGGGTGATGGAGCTTAATCCCGATCTGATTGTGGTGTGGGATACGGGCAATAAAGCTGAAGATATCAATCAACTTCGAACGCTGGGGTTTAACCTATATGGTAGCGATCCCAAAACCTTAGAAGGGGTTGCCAAGGAACTGGAAGAGTTAGGTAAATTAACTGGCCACGTTGAAGAGGCGAGCAAGGCCGCCGCCGCGTATCGCGCCGAACTTAGTCGTTTAAGGAGCGATAATGCCAGTAAATCTGAGCCTAAAGTGTTTTATCAACTCTGGTCTACGCCCTTGATGACGGTTTCTAAAAACAGTTGGATCCAACAAATCATCAGTGTCTGCCATGGCCAAAATGTGTTTTACGATGCCGCCAGTGATTACCCGCAGGTGAGTTTAGAAAATGTGTTGTTGACCTTGCCCGAGGTGATTTTGCAAAGCCAAGAGGAAGGCAATGTTAAAGGTGTCGATTGGAGCCAATGGCCCGAAATTCCCGCCGTTAAAAATCAGCATATTTATCAGCTTAATGCCGATTTATTACACCGTGCGACGCCCAGAGCCTTACTCGGCGTTCAAGCCTTATGTGATGCCTTGGATAAAGCGCGTTAAATAAAAACGCCTGACAGATTATTCCGTCAGGCGTTTAGTCCGATGTCGCTATTGTTTAAGGAGTTAGAAAGGTGCGTTTATATCGACCACATCAATCAGCTTGTGGTTTACAAACTCTTTCAATCCTAAATCAATCAACTCGCGGCCATAACCTGAGCGGCGCACGCCACCAAAGGGCAAGTCGGCCTTGACCATAGTCGGATGATTAACAAACATCATGCCAGTGGAAACCTGTTTCGCGACCGCGAGCCCGCGTTTAGTGTCGGCGGTAAACACTGAGCCACCCAGTCCAAAGGGCGAGTCATTGGCAACGGCAATCGCTGCTTGCTCATCCTTCACCCTGTGGATGCTGGATACAGGACCAAAGAATTCCCAATAGTAGGCGGGGTTATCTGGCGTCAGGTTTGTCAGTATTGTTGGCTGCACAAAGGCGCCTTGCTGCGGCACTTTTGGCCCCACTTCGGTTGCGGTAGCGCCGTGTTTTACGGCATCACGGATTTTCTGCTTCAACTCATCGGCGGCGCCTTGGGAAGACAGCGGTGCCAATGTGGTGGTGGGATCCATAGGATCGCCCGCTTTTAAGGCTTCGATCCCCTTGATATAGCCCTGCATAAATTCATCGTAAATGGCTTCAACTAAGATCATCCGCTTAGATGAGGTGCAGACCTGACCCGCATTCCAATGACGGCCAAATACAGCCCAGTCGATGGTTTTGGGGAGCTCGGCATCTTCCAGCACGATAAAGGCATCTGCGCCACCCAGTTCGAGGGTGGACTTTTTCAGCGCCTTACCCGCAAGAGCCGCAATGTGCGATCCTGCATCTTCTGAGCCTGTGAGAGCGACCCCATGCACTTTGGGCGAATTGATGATCTGTTCTATCTGCTCTCGGGTGGCATACAGATTTTGGAATGCACCTGAGGGCAGTCCGGCATCGCGCATTAAGCCTTCAAAGGCCGCAGCGCACTGGGGCACGTTGGATGCATGTTTGAGTAGTAAGGTATTTCCGGCGGCAAGCTGCGGCGCTAAGATGCGCGCAATTTGGTAGTAGGGAAAGTTCCAAGGTTCGATGGCCAATAATACGCCCAGCGGTTCGTTAACCAGTATCGCTTCACCTTCGGCGGGATCGGCAACCGGCAGTTTTTGCGGTGCCAGCAGTCGCTCGGCATGTTCGGCGTAGTATTCGAAAATTTGCGCCGACAGTTCGACTTCAGCTTCGGCTTCTGCTGTGACTTTGCCCATTTCTAAGGTCAGTAGATTGGCGTATTTGGACTTGTTGTCTCTGAGGATCTTCGCTGCCTTAGACAGTATTGCGGCCTTGTCGGCAAAGGGAGTGGTTCGCCAGCTTAAAAATGCCTGATGGGCGGATTCTATCGCCTGTGTGACTTCGGTATCTGTTGCATTTGGAAATTCTTTAATGAGCTTTCCCGTAAAGGGATTGATCGTTGCATAAGCCATATGTTCCTCCAAGCGTTCAACGAATAGAGAGTAAATGCCAACTCTTGGCATTGAGGGTGGAAATATCGTGTCTGTTGTCATCTCCCTTGCCATCTTGCTGACCATAGCGGTGAGGCAAGGGAGTTATTGATGAGCTTTAAACCGCAAGCTTTTTATAGCGTTCAGCCATTGCATTGGCGGCAATCATGGCTTGATAGACATCGTCGGCAGTTAACTGCATCGGCATATTGCCCATAGTGTCGCCCTCTGCGCAGGCAATCTCAGCCACTTTGCGCCACTCTGCTTCGACAAAGGTTTTTAGCCCCAAATCGGCGAGCGTGAGCGGCAGTCCCGCGGTTTTGATGATGTGAATGACGTTATCGATTTCGGCTTTGGGGGCATTTTCGAGTACTAGCTGGGTGAGTAAGCCAAATACCACTTTCTCGCCGTGCTGGGCTTTATGTAGGTCAGCTACCGCCGACATACCATTGTTCACAGCATGGGCTGCGGCTAATCCGCCCGCTTCGGCCCCGACACCACTGAGATAAATCGTCGCTTCAATGGTTTGCTCAAGTGCGGGAGTGACTATCTTGTTTCTCACCGCATCCATAGCGGCTTCAACATTTTCAGTCAGTAGTTGATAGCAAAGCTGCGCTAATCCCAGCCCTGTGCGGGAAGGTTTTTTCAATACGAGATTGACGCCATCGGATTGATAACAGGCGCGGGCTTCAAAGTAAGTGGCCAGTGCATCGCCTATGCCTGCTGCAAAAAATCGGGCGGGAGCCGCAGCGATAATGGCTGTGTCGGCCACAACAGCATCAGGATTTTGTGGCAGAAACAGATAGCGCTCAAACTCACCGGTTTCGGAATAGATCACGGCAAGTGCCGTACATGGCGCATCGGTTGAAGCAATGGTTGGGTAGAGCACCACTGGCCGTTTTTGATAGAAGGCGACGGCTTTGGCGGCATCTAAGGTTTTACCCCCGCCAACTCCAACAATTACATTGGTATGATGCTGCTCTGCCAGTGCACCTAAGCGCTTTATCTCGGCTTCGCTGCACTCATAGTTGAATTTTTCGAGATGGCTGCTGATCCCATTTTGATCCAGCCCTGCGACCGCTTCATTCTCAACTCGGTTGAGGATAAATTCATCGCAGATGATAAAAGCATTGTCACCAAAGTCCTTAACATAATCATGCATTTGAGCTAATAAGCCCTTGCCGATAATGAATTTTTTAGGGGAAGTGACGGTACGCGGAACTACAGTGCTCATAGAGCCTCCTTTGCACTTATGACGGTTATCCTTTCATGCTTACCCTAGCATACGCTTAATTTATCGTCACAGCATGAGTGGTGGTAATATTTTTATTATGCAGCGTAAATTACTACTTTAGTGCTTAATTATTAGATTAAATGTGTGGTTTATTATTTTATTAGTCGAGTTAAATACTTGGGGCTTTCTGGTTTAAGGCAGCGGCGAGGACTCAGAGAGCGAGGCGAACTCAGTTGGTGAAGAGATGTAATATCTCAAAAAAAGCTAACGGTGGAATGTGCGAATAACGGTAAACGTCTGCTGTCTAAACACAGCATAGTCATTAATGTAATGGGAATTTATTACCTCAAACCCGCCCTAAGCCTTGCTCGCTGTTCATGCTTTATGTGATGCTCTCTACTGTCGTTAATTTGTGTCCTCGCTAGATGCAATCGTTAGCTGAGATAAAAGATAAGTAATCAAGGAGTGAAGATGACAGAGCAAAATGCGTTAGGGCAAGAGGTCAGTAAAGGCACATTAATATTCCTCTGTGGCAAAATGGGCGCAGGTAAATCCACCTTATCGCGACAACTCGCCGAGGCCGAAAACCGCATTTTAATCTCGGAAGATGAATGGCTGGCGGCGCTGTATGCCGATGAAATTAACGATTTTGATACTTACCTGAAGTATTCCGCTCGTCTTAAGCCCTTGCTTAAAAAGCATGTGCAGGAACTGCTCTGTTCGGGTGTATCTGTGGTGATGGACTTTCCCGCGAATACGGTGAATCAACGCCTGTGGTTTCGAAGCATTTTTACCGATTGCGGCGCCGCCCATAAGTTGATGCATCTGAATCACAGTGATGCGCTTTGTTTGAGCCAACTCGATAAACGCAGACAAAGTCACCCTGAGCGCGCTATGTTCGATACCGAGGCGATGTTCTGGCATGTGAGCGGTTATTTTCAGCCGCCGACTCTGGATGAAGGCTTTGATCTTGAGGTGATTGAGAGCTAAGTGATTGAAAAATTGATTGAAAGCCAAGCGATTGAAAGCTTAGTGACTGAAGCTTAGTTACAGAAGCAAGTGACAGAATAAAAACAATAGGGAATATCATGTATCAAGTGCTTGAAGACGTTGCCTCAGCTAATGATTTTATCCGTTTACGGCAGATTTCGGGATTAAGTCCTCGGCCATTGGCGGGCGCTATTAAGGCCTTACCTAGGAGTTTATATGGCGTGCAGATAAAGCTTGCCGATCAAACTGTGGGTATGGGGCGTGTGGTTGGCGACGGCGCGCTGAACTTTGAAATTGTCGATATCGCGGTCGATCCCGAGCACCAAGGCAAAGGCTTAGGACGGCTGATTATGCAGCACATTATGGCCTATCTTGACCGTGAGGCTTTTGAAGGCGCCTATATTACCCTGATGGCCGATGTGCCTGAACTCTATGAAAAGTTTGGCTTTAAATTCAGCCGCCCCGCAAGTGAAGGCATGTATATAGTGAAATAACACCGCTAACCCATACACTTTTATAGAGTTCACGTAGCAGCACTCGTAACAGGACTCGTCGCTGTAGAGCTTAAATAGCAGTACTCGCAGTCGCAGAGCTAAAACAGCAGAACTAAAACAGTAGAGCTTGAATAACAGAACTCGAACAACAATCTAAGGAAGCTTAACCTATGAATACTTTATTTATTTGCCTATTTGTCGCCATGTTATTGCCGTATCTGGCGAAAGGCCCCGTCGCTTGGGCGATGGCCAAGGCGGGCGGTTATGACAATAATCATCCCCGCGCCCAGCAAGCACAGCTAACCGGTTTTGGTGCTCGCGCCTTGGCAGGGCATCAAAATGCCTTCGAGTCCTTGTTAGTGTTTGGTCTGGCGGTATTAGTGGTTATCGCGACGGGTAAAGTAAACCCCACCACTGAGTGGTTGGCAATTACCCATGTCGCCGCCCGCTTTGTGTATCACATCCTATACCTTGCCAATAAAGGCACCCTACGATCCCTCTCATGGTTTGTCGCTATCTTCAGCGCCTTCGGGATTTTCTTTCAAGCTTTTTAACGATTGATATTAAAGGCTCTGGGCGAGTTTTTTAATATTTTCCCGCAGCTCATCGGGCGTATGAGCTGCATAACCCAGTAAGATCGCTTGCCTTGGATAGGGCACTTGGCAATACCGAGACAAAGGCTGAGTATCGCTCCATTGTTTGGCATGTAACAAAGCATAGCATCAGATTCTGATGGTTACTCATCACTGAGTAGCCAGTCGCATAATCATATTCCTTGTGTTGGCAAAGCTAAGTCAAGTGAGAATTAGGCTTAATAACAAGTTTCATCCAAATTAACTATGGCAAATTGTGTAGATTACTGTTATTGGCTTTGAAGTTAAGTCATTTTTAAATCATTAACTGTTAACTTGTGAGTGTGGCACTCTGGAGTTTAATTCGGGTATAATATTTTTGAACTCAGCTTATTACGCCATTATCGGTTGTAATAGTTGTGCTCTTCTAATTGTGCTATATCAAATTATATTGATGGAATAGGATTGATAATGGATTATTTTATTGAAGGTTTAAAAAAGTTCGCAGATTTTAGTGGCCGTGCTAGACGTAAGCAATATTGGATGTTTGGCCTTATTTATCTGCTGCTTTATTTTGCTGTTGCTGCAATTGATTATGTATTAGGTACTCAGCTTTTTGCTCTGATTTTCTCTCTTGCTTTACTTATTCCTAGCATCAGTATTGCGACTCGCAGGCTGCATGATACTGGGCGATCTGGTTGGTGGCAGTTGATCGCTTTGATCCCGATCATTGGTATCATAGTGTTGTTGATTTTTTTAGTACAAGATAGTCATGCAGATAATGAATATGGACCGAATCCTAAGGCGTTAGTTTAGGATAGACGTTAAATTATCATGTGGCATTACTACCGTATTATTGAAGTAAGCGGCAGTAAGTTATCATAGTCACTAAAAATAATAGTCACTGAAAATAGTTACTGAATACTGAAAAATAGCCTCAGAATCGTCGTTACTGACACTTCTGAGGCTATTTTTATGTAGAGTAATTAATCATTTCACTACTTCATTGATTGGAAGTGTTGATGGTCGGGTCAGCATCATGCTGCAAGTCTGAATTTAGACGATATCTAGGTAGCAGCATCGACTCATATTTATATCTAGCACGCAAAAAATTATGGTACTAGCCGAGCATATTAGTCAGAGTGCTACCCGAGTGTCATCAATCCGCTGAAATCCGTGTGATTTATGCATCACACCTAGAAACCTCAGCCAAACTCCGCTCCAGCGTTGCCTATTTTGAATAGGCTTCCCCACTGTTTTGTTGGGATGCTAACTTAATCTTTCGTGTGTTTGTAAATATTGGGGAACTTTAATTCCGTATATCCATTAAGCATTATCATTCCTGTGACACGCCGCCTTTGGTTTCACAAGACATATCCCAGAGGGCTCTACGGAGGCATGTCGCCAGCGGTCACTTCCATGCAAGTGCTTAATCTCGTTAATTCCTGAGTACACCTGTAGCCAAATTTAGCAATGGGTATCTAGGTAAAGCTCCTTGGTAAATTTTTATCAAAGCAAAAATAGTTATGGGTATCCTGACTTTTGTCTTTTTATCTATAGTAGGGAAAGTCCTAATAATTGGGTTAAAGTATTTGCTGGTAATAATTCTGAGTTTGAAGGTTTGACAATGAGTAGAGTAAATAACACATTTTTAGGTGCAGAACCATCATGGGCAAATGCTTGTGTTGGCGAGAATGGAAATCCAACTTATGTTCAGTATGCAATGGGTTTTTCACAAGCCGCAAACCTTCTTATAGACCAAGTTTTAAACGATGACATTAAATATGCTGTAGACGATTTTATTTATCCAGTCTGCTTTAATATGCGGCATTCAGTTGAGCTCCGTTTAAAAGGGGCTATATCTGAATTACAAAAACTTGGAGAAGTTGCTAGGATACGATTGGAGTTTGACCTAATAGGTTCTCACGATATAGGTAGAATATGGGAGTTCTTTCAAACTCAATCGGAAAAATTCGATTCACGTTACGAGGCTTTAAACCAAAAAATAGCTCCGACTATCCTCGATATAGCAGCAATAGATGCGACAGGTCAAACATTTCGCTATCCAGTAAGCACAGAAAGTCAGAAGCACCTTGCTGATGTTGGCGTTATCAGCTTTTTTGTTTTGAAAGAAAGGTTTAACACTCTCGAATCACATCTAGATACATTGCATAAGTTGAACGAGTTTCTAGTCATGGAGTATAAAAATAGATCATTTACCAAACATTTATCTCGGGTGCAGTTATTTAAAATAGCAAAAGAACTACCAGCTATTGATGAGTGGTCAGCAGAACACTTTTCTGTTGTAAGACAATCGTTAAAAGATAAATTTGGCATATCATCTCGGGAACTTAGTGATGCGATAAACATTATTAAAGGGAATTATGAGTTAGCCCCTTTGATTGGTGTTACCGTCAATTTACATGGCATAAGTAAAGACAATTTATTTTCATTTATTACTCATTGGCTTTCGTTGCATGTAGATGCAAAAGATAAAACAATAGCTGGCACAACTATCTCATCATCGGACGCTCTTGGTGTCTTTGAGCATATGGTTAGAAGTAGTGAAATAAAATCCAATATTTGGGAAGATGTTTCCAAATGGCTGACTGTTGAAAAGTTGGCAGGTTTTCAAGCATTGTTTTATTTTGCTCGTGATTTAGACTTTTCAGAGCAATATACCAATACGTATGAATATCTATTACTCGAAGCAATAGCTGCACAGCGACAACCTACATCTTTCCGACAAAACTTCATGCACTTACTGGATAAAACTAATTGTTTTAGTCATATGCTTCAATCCTTATACTTCTTAAAATATGATGAATTGGCTAAACAGCTTATTAAGCATTTTGATTGGAATGGTGTTTTTGAGTGGCAGGAACGAGCAGAAACAAGGGAGATGTTTGTACTTCCATTATATAGCCAGTATTAGGTTGTAGTGGTTTAAGTAAATTTAGTTTATCTATATGGGGATAAAAATCACTCTTTTCAGATAAGCAGCTAACACCTTAGCTACAGGAATACGCTAATTCCCTGCGAAGTTGCTGAAGGGCGTTGAAGGAAATAGCGTGACGCAGACAGGACGTCTGCGTAGCTTTCGGGGGGAAGGGACGCCCCATCGGAAGCGTTAGCGATTTTCGAATAAGCACGAAGCCAGTATCCAATGCATGTAACTTCGCTAGGGACGCCGGGGGATTTCCAAAAGGGGAATAGGCGCTTTTTCCCTTTTGGTCGGGTGTGGGGTGAAGCCCCACGACGTTGGTCAAGCGGAGCTTGATTATCAACCAACCCAATCAGTTGGTTGCAAAACTCCACATGGTTTGAATCAACCCATCATTAATCTCAAACACCACCATTACCTCAAAGGGTTGATCCCTAATCCCGCTGATGCGTTCGTGATCGACGACTTTATTGCCCACCACCATACGGCTGACTATTTCGGCATGTAAGTTGGGCAGGTTAAAGCGTTCATTCTGATAGAAGTCACTAAAAGCGGCTTTACCTTGGATGGCGGGCGCTGTTGCGGGTGGACGATAGATGCACACATCATCACTAAACTGGGCGACAAAAGTAGCGAGATCGCGCTGGTTGTAGGCTTCAAGCTGAGCTTGAACCAGCGCTTCGGGTGAGCTTTCTATTGCTTTGGCTTTAGTTCTGGCACTTGCACCGATGCCTGTGGTTTCCGTCATATTCACTATCCTAATGTTTTTATTACAACAACTTAAGCTGTGTTTGTCCCCATTGGGTGGCGAAAGGCATCGCCTCCTGCGGACTCAGGACAAACTCCTGTTCGCATCCATCGCCGCGGGGTGTTTCCCAGAATTTGATGGTCTTTGCCTCAAGGGTGAGCTGATAATATCCCGAGCCGTCTGATGAAGGACATTCTGGATCTAACTCTTTACCTGCAAACAATTTTTCCCTTAATGCTTGGGGCAAAGGATGGCTCATACCATCGAGCATGCTTTGCGGTTTGGTATCGGCGAGAAACCACTGCCACGGGTGGAAAGTTTTGCCATCGCTAAGGGAGAAACTGACAAACTCTTGATTGATACCATTAGCGCCATAACCTGCGGCCCAGCGATATAGGCGCACACTGAGCCAATGCTGATTAATAAAAATCGGCTCGGCAAAGGTTTCGTCAGTCACAAAACTGCCCATTTGTGCCAGCATTCTGCGGCGGGTGTCAAAGGTTTGTGCTAGTTGGGCTTCATCGGTGAGCTTATGTTCAAGCCATTGATTAATCGCCAAGATCCCCGTTTGTGGGCCTTTAAATTCGATCCCTACTTCTGTACCGAACGTCAGCGGGCGATACTCAATATTTTCATAGGGTTGCCATTTCCCTCGGCTGAGTTTTGGCGTGGTTTCTAGTGGCAGGTTATAGGCATCGGCGCCGCAATCTTCTACATCATCTGGGCTGATTGCTCGCTCAAGTTCTACGGGGAACGATTTACCCGCGCTATCTTTAAACCAATGGCCGCTCAGTTTTTGTGGCGTGGCAGTATCAAACTGCCAGTTTCCCGTGTTGCCTTCTTCTTTCCACAGTTCATCTTGCTGCTCGAGCCTTATCGGCGTTAAGTAGCGTTGATAGTAATAACTGCCTGTTCCATATTGATTAAAGCAGACGCTGACTTTGCTTTTGCCTAATTGTCCCTGCCAGATCCCCGTCAGTTCATTGGCCGCAAAGGAATGTAATGGGAGCGTAGAAGCAAGCAACAGGCTTGAGGATAAAACCGAGAACAACATCCTTGTTTGCATACATATTTTCTCTTAAAAGGTAATAAGTTGGATTGAAAATCAAAATGAACCTAGGGTGTAAAAAAGGTCGCCCGTAGGCGACCTGATGTTAAAGACTTAAGGCTTACTCAACTTGCCAATCAATGGCTTCGCCTGCACGAATCGGCACTACGTTAGTGTCGCCCAGCGGGTAAGTTGCAGGGACATCCCATGATTTTTTAACAAGCGTGATCGTGTCGGCATTACGTGGCAGATTGTAAAAATCGGGGCCATTGAAGCTTGCAAATGCTTCGAGTTTATCTAGCGCATTCACCGATTCGAAGGCTTCGGCATACAGCTCAATTGCGGCATGGGCCGTGTACGAACCCGCGCAGCCACAGGCGGCTTCTTTCTTATCTTTAGCGTGGGGCGCCGAATCTGTGCCTAAGAAGAACTTCTTGCTACCGCTTGCTGCAGCGGCCAATAACGCCTGCTGGTGGGTATTGCGTTTTAAAATCGGTAGGCAGTAAAAATGTGGGCGAATACCGCCAGCCAGCATGTGGTTGCGGTTATACAGCAAATGGTGGGCTGTAATAGTCGCGGCCACATTATCAGAGGCTTGGGTGACAAAATCGACCGCATCTTTAGTGGTGATATGTTCAAGCACGATTTTAAGTTCTGGGAAATCGGCAACGATTTTGCTGAGGATATTTTCGATAAAGACGCGCTCGCGGTCGAAAATATCAATCGATGAATCCGTGACTTCACCGTGCACTAAAAACAGCATGCCGACTTCTTGCATGGCTTCGAGGGCGGGGTAGATGTTCTTCAAATCGGTTACGCCGGAATCCGAGTTGGTCGTCGCGCCCGCAGGGTAGAGTTTCGCGGCGACAATTTTACCCGAAGCTTTGGCTTTGCGGATTTCATCTGGGCTGGTTTTGTCAGTTAAATACAACACCATCAAAGGTTCGAACTGTGAGCCCGCTGGCACCTGCGCTTTAATGCGGTCGTAATAAGTCAGTGCGGTTTCGGTATCGATAGCGGGGGGCACTAAGTTTGGCATCACGATGGCGCGGCCCATATAGCGGCTGATGTCGCGCACGGTATCTTTAAGCTGGGCGCCGTCTCTTAAATGAATATGCCAGTCGTCTGGGCGAGTGATTGTTATTGTGGTCATAGGGTTTGGTCTTTTGATCGTTTTTGCTGCGAGGGTGGCAGGATCTTATGTGGCAAGGATTTTACTGTAAAGGGAAACTCGGTCGTTTCGGCCAATAAATCTGTTAGGACATGTAATTGAAGCGCTTAGCCGCATGGCTCGCGCTATGTCACTGTTTTTAGCATCGGACACTTTTGATTAATCTACAGCGGACACTTTTCGATTTAAACCCCAGTGTCCGCGGACACTTTTATCAATAAACCAAGGTTAACGTTATGAATAATATGTGTTTACTGATTTGGCATAGGCTTTGCTATCTCTATGGTATAGATTTCCAATAGTGTCCGTTGATTGCGCTCCGGCACTGATAATTCCGACAGGGAAGCGAGTAAAGCCATGATTAAAGATACTAGCGGCCAAGATACTGTACTTGTGCCATCGACCACTAAACGTCTTAAGTTACCTCTGTTGATCGGCGGTTGCGCCTTATTGGTCAGCGCCTTAGTGTGGGCGAGCTTGGGCGCAGATAACGTGAGCAAATCCTTAAGCCGCAGCGACATCACTACCGCAAAACTCTTTGTTGGAACCTTAACCCGCGATGTTGCGACCACAGGTAAAATTGTGGCGGCGAATGCGCCTATTTTGTATAGCACTGAGGAAGGCACAGTCACTCTGCTGAGTAATCCTGGCGATAGCGTTAATAAAGGCGATGTGGTTGCCAAGCTTGATAGCCCAAGATTAACCAATCAGCTAGAGCAGGCTAAATCGATTTTGGCAGGAATGCAGAGTGCTTTAGAGCGTGCCAAGTTGGACGCGAGACGCGATCAACTGCAAGTAAATCAAACCTTAGACATGGCCGCGGTGGATTTAGAAGCCGCAGACAGGGAGCGCCGCCGGGGTGAGTTATTAATTACAAATAAGCTGATCAGTGAAATCGATTACGAGAAAGGTAAGGACGATTTACACAAGGCTAAGCTTAAATTTGCCCATGCCGAGCAGGAAGTGGCGCTAACAAAAGACACGCTCACCTTCGAAATTAAAAATAAAGCCTTAGAGGTCGAGCGCCAAACCCTTGCCGTGCATGAACTCGAACGCCAAGTTGAAGCCTTGAATATCAGAGCGCCCGTGGGCGGCATTATCGGCAACTGGATCACAGAGCAGAAAACCCGCCTTAGCGCTAACCAACCGATTCTAACCGTTGTGGACTTAAGTGCCTATGAGGCCGAACTTGCGGTGCCAGAGTCTTACGCCGACGATTTAGGTTTGGGCATGGAAGTTGAGCTGAGTTTCGGCAGCGTGAAGTTAATGGGCAAGTTATCGTCCATCTCCCCCGAAGTGCGTAACCGTGAAGTGACCGCAAGGGTGCAGTTCGTTCAAGATAACAGCTTGAAACTGCGTCAGAACCAACGTATCTCTGCCCGAGTTTTACTGGAGCACAGACCCGATGTACTAATGGTAAAACGCGGCGCCTTTATGACTAGCGGTGGTGGCAATGAGGCTTACCAAATTGAAGGCGATTTAGCCAGCCGCCGCGAGATAAAACTCGGCAGTACCAGCATGAGCCAAGTCGAAGTGCTCGAAGGCGGTAAAGCCGGAGATGAGTGGGTGATATCCAGCGTCGAACCTTTTAATCAAGCAGAACAGGTCAGGATTCATTGATGACCGATATTCGTAAATTACTAAATAACCAATCTGATGAATATAACGGCGCAGCGATCAAGGTGAATGACGAAACCTGCTGCGACATGGACAAGAATAGGAGCCGAATATGCGTGATGAACAATTTGATTTCAGTGTGTTGATGTCATCAAAAATGTTTGGCGTGTTGGCCTTACTGCTGCTGGTGGTCGCGGTGGAGTTGAGTATCGGTGAAGCCAATAGCTGGTTTTTCCTTGGACTGAATATCTTGGAATGGACCAATCCATTGGAGGAGGTTCGCCAAGTGGGTGAGGTTTCACTCGAAAGTGCCGACCTTATATTGGGCGTTTTTGTGTGGCTTGTAGAATCTGTCGTTAAGCCATTTTTCGGCTGATGACGCTGCCATGCATCACGTCGTTTAGATGCAGCGTCAGGGCGTAAAATTGATTTGATTATTTTAAGGAAATTAACATGTTATCAATGAAGAGTGTGAGCAAGGTTTTTAAAACGGATTTAGTGGAAACCCACGCCCTGCGCGATTTTAACCTCGAAGTGAATGAAGGCGAGTTTGTTGCGGTAACGGGTCCTTCTGGCTCAGGTAAAACCACGTTTTTAAATATCGCGGGTTTGCTTGAAGGTTTTACCCACGGTGATTATTTTCTCGATGGCATCAACGTGTCTAACCTGAGCGATAACAAGAGCGCCGCCATTCGTAACGAGAAAATCGGCTTTATCTTCCAAGGTTTTAACTTAATTCCCGACCTTAACTTGGCTGAGAATATTGAAGTGCCGCTGCGCTACCGTGGTTTTAATGCCAAGGAACGCCAACGCCGCGTACAACAAGCATTAGAACAAGTGGGTTTAGCCTCACGACTCAAGCATTTTCCCACTCAGCTTTCGGGCGGACAGCAACAAAGGGTGGCGATTGCCCGCGCATTAGCCGGTGAACCGCGTTTTCTGCTCGCCGATGAACCAACAGGTAACCTCGACAGCTTAATGGCGCGCCAAGTGATGGAATTACTTGAAAATATCAATCAAGCGGGCACGACCATTATCATGGTGACGCACGACCCTGAACTCGCTCGCCGTGCCCAGCGCAATATTCAAATCGTCGATGGTCAAGTGTGTGATTTTACTATGTATCAGCCCCATGGCAGTGTGAAAACTGCAGCTTCGCACCCATTAGATAAACTTGTCGCCAACGCTGACTAAGGATACGCATTATGTTTTTTTATTATGTTGATTTAGCCTGGCGCAGCATTAAGAAAACCCCAGTGCTGTCGCTGTTGATGGTGTTGGCGATTTCGATAGGTATTGGCATCACAATCACCACGTTAAACGTCTACAAGATGATGTCGTTTAATCCTGCGGGTGAACGCTCAGATGAGTTAAATGCGGTACAGCTTTGGAGCCAAGGTCCCGATTCTTGGGATGAGCTTAACTCGTTAGTGACTTATCAAGATGCGATGAATTTGCGCAACAATACCTTACCTAAACGCCAAGCGGCGATGTTTCGCACTGGGATGGCGCTGCAAACTGAGGATGTCAATTTCGCGCCTATTTTAGAAAGTATTCGGGTGACAGATAGCGACTTTTTTAAGCTGTTTGACGTGCCATTTTTGTACGGCAATGTGTGGGATAAATCCGTAGACACTGAACCTGCTTATCAAGTGGTGATTAACGATAAACTCAATCAAAAGCTGTTTGCGGGCCAAAACAGTGTCGGCAAGGTTATCTATCTTAATCGTAAACCTTATCAAATAGTGGGGGTGATTAAAGCCTGGGACCCTAAGCCTAAATATTATGATCCCACTAACGGTGCTTTTAACGACACTGAACAAATTTTTGTGCCGTTTTCGCTGACACCTATCGAAGAGTTTGATGTATGGGGTAACACCTCGGGTTGGAAGTTTGAGACGATGAATAGTTACAGCGATCGCCTTAACTCTGAAAAAGTGTGGCTGCTGTATTGGGTTGAGTTACCCAATAAAGATGCAGTAACCAGTTACCGTTCTTGGCTCAGTAATTATGTGGCGGAGCAAAAAGCATTGGGCCGCTTTACCGATAAAAAATCTGCCGCTGACTCAGTCAAAGTCTCCGATGTCGCGACTTGGCTTGAATACAATAATGTGGTGCCTGAAGACAATAAAATCTTGGTTGGCTTGAGCGCACTATTTTTAAGTGTTTGTTTAGTCAATATATTAGGTTTAATGCTCACTAAGTTCCTCAAGCGAGCGCCTGAAGTTGGGGTACGCCGCGCAATCGGTGCTAGCCGTGCCCAAATCTTCGCTCAATATATGGTGGAAGTAGGCATGATAGGTTTATTAGGCGGCTTACTGGGACTCGCTTGGGCTTACGCGTCACTTTACGGCTTATCGGCACAGTTTGAGGTCTCGAAGGGGTTAACCCATTTATCGGCGAGTATGTGGATTATCACTCCTAGTATTGCGGTAGGCACAGCCTTGTTGGCTGGCTTGTATCCCGCGTGGGTCGTGTGCCGGACTAAACCTAGCGTTTATCTGAAAAGCCAGTAAGGGACTTATTATGTTACATATTAAACCTATTCTCAGCAGTTTGTTGCGCAGTAAAAGCGGTCCTGTCTTACTGCTTATTCAGATTATTTTGTCTGTGGCAATTGTGGCGAACGCGAGCTTTATTATTCAAGAGCGTTTAGCCCTGATGCAGCGCGTTTCGGGAGTCGAAGAGTCTGAAGTCTTGACCTTTAGCTTGTTCAACTTCGATCCATTGATCGATAAAACCGCGCAAAACAAAATTGATCAGCAAATTTTACGTGGGCTACCCAATGTGATTGATGCGACCTCAACCAATATGTTGCCATTAAGCGGTGGCGGCTGGTCGAGCACCTTCAATCTGGGGCCCGATCCGGATAGCGCTAAATCGACACCGCAATTTGCCATGTACTTAGGGACAGATCACACCCTTGAGACCTTAGGCCTTAAGCTGATTGAAGGGCGTAACTTTTACCCCCATGAACTTAAGGACAATCTCGATAGCCCGAGCCGATTAGCGATCATCTCCAGCGCGTTAGCGAAAGCGATTTGGCCTGATGAATCACCACTTGGCAAAGTGTTGTACGAGGGTAAAGATGCACAGATCACTGTGATAGGGGTTGTCGATAAACTGCAAGGCGCGTGGATTGACAGTTCTAGCCTTGAAAACAGTGTGATTCAAAATGTGGATTATGGCAGCAGTTCTTACATGGTTCGGGCCAAACCTGAGTTTCACGCCGAGCTTAAAGATGCGATAAAAAAAGCGTTGCTGGCCGAGAATCCTAACCGAGTTCTCGATGGCTTTAAGTCAATCGAGGCGTTAAAAGATAGCTCATACCGCGATCATAAATTGATGATTACCGTGTTGATCATGATGGTAGTGTTGCTGCTGCTGATCACCTCGCTCGGTTTAACCGGTATGGTGATGTTTAATATCCAGCGCCGCACTAAGCAGATAGGTACCCGCCGTGCACTGGGGGCGAAAAAGCGCGACATTGTCAGTTACTTCCTCGTAGAAAATTATTTGATTTGCTTAGCGGGAGGCGTGTTGGGTGGCTTGTTAGCGATACAGTTAGGGCAGCAGTTAATGAAAATCTATAGCTTGCCTATGTTGGACTTAAGTTATCCATTATTTACTGTGGCAGGCTTGTTTATTGTCACCACGCTAGCGGTTTACCTACCAGCGCGTAAGGCGGCAAATATTTCGCCAGCAACGGCAACCCGCAGCGTATAGCGAAATATTTGATGTCACTCAAGGTACGATAAAAGCCCAATAAAAGTGCGATAACAATAGGATGTTATTGCACTTTTTGTTACTTTACGGTTAATAGTTTTATATAGGACAACACTCATACTTATGGATACTATCCTCATCGTCGACGACAATCACGCCATCTGCCAAGCCCTAGGTTTGATGCTAGAGCTTAATGATTATCGGGTGCTGACTTGCCATAGTCCGGAGGACGCCCTTGGGTTATTGGCGACGCAAGATGTGGATTTAGTGATCCAAGATATGAACTTTACCCGAGATACCACCTCGGGCGAGGAAGGCAAGCAGCTGTTCTACGCCCTGCGTGAACGCCAAGGGGATCTACCGATCATTTTGATGACGGCGTGGACCCAACTCGAAACCGCCGTTGAATTAGTCAAAGCGGGCGCGGCCGATTACATGGGTAAACCTTGGGATGACGCTAAGGTGCTCAATAGCATTACCAATTTGATCGCACTTTATAAACTCTCCCGTGCTAACCATCGTCTCGAGCGGGTGAATCATCAACGCCAAGTGGCGATCGCCGATGCGGACCTCTGTGGGATTGTCTTTGGTAGCGGCGCGATGCAGCGTTGCATTGATTTAGCCTTGCAACTGGCACGCTCCGATGTGTCGGTCCTCATCACTGGCCCTAATGGTGCGGGTAAAGACAAGCTTGCCGATATTCTCCATGCTAATTCTCCCTTAAAAAACAAGCCTTTTATCAAGGTCAATGTCGGCGCTTTGCCGATGGATTTATTAGAGGCAGAGTTGTTTGGTGCCGAGGCAGGGGCTTTTACGGGCGCGACTAAAGCGCGTATTGGTCGCTTTGAAGCGGCCGACGGTGGCACACTGTTTTTAGATGAAATCGGTAACTTGCCCTTATCTGGCCAAGTAAAACTGCTGCGCGTGCTGCAAACCGGTGAATTTGAACGCTTAGGTAGCCATAAAACCCAAAAAGTGAAAGTGCGGGTGATCAGTGCGACCAATGCGGATCTGGCCCAAGATATTGCCGAAGGGCGTTTTCGCGAGGATTTGTTTTACCGCTTAAATGTTATCGAACTGGCGCTATCGCCGCTGAATCAACGCACCGATGATATTTTGCCTTTAGTGCAGCATTTTATCGGTAGCGAGTTTAGCTTGAGTAAACCGGCATTGCAGGCGTTATTGCACCATCGCTGGCCGGGTAATGTGCGTGAACTTGAAAATGCCTGTAAGCGAGCGGTATTGTTGGCGCAAAGCCGTGTTCTGACTGAAACTGACTTTGGTTTAGCACCTGTCGTGAGTGCCGTAAGAGCTGCTACTTCCCATATTTCGGCAGCTTCTGAGCCTCAACGCTTTGATCAGCGACAATCTGATCCGCGCATCTTTGAACAGCGACAATCTGATCCTCAGCCAGCTTATGCGTCTGATTCTATTCCCGCTAATGTCACTTTTGCTGATAACTCTGACCGCGGTCAAGCACTGTCTGCCAATGAGGCGATAGAAGTGAGTCGAGAAGATATCGAAGCGGCGCTAAAACAGCACCATGGCGTGATTGCTCGGGTCGCCAAAGCGCTTGGGCTCAGTCGTCAGGCGCTGTATCGGCGCATGGATAAGTTTGGTTTAGATAAGTCATAGGCCAAGTGCAGATGCTAGTTCGTAGCTTTTAGACAGCAGCTTCTAGGCAACAGCTACTAGGGCATAGATACTAAGTCTCAGATACTAGGTCACAGATTCTAAGCTTCAGCTTCTAGGCGAGAGAAAGGCAATCGATTAAGGAATGTCAGTGTTAATCCGAACTAAAATTATCATTTATTCAATGGTTTGCTGCGCATTTGGCGTCTTGCTTAGTTTTGCCTTGGTGAAATATATCTCACCTGAAACTTCGGCTGTCGCCACATCTAAGGCAATCGAAATCCCCGATGTGAATGTACAACTCGACTTTGCTGATCTGGAAAAAACCACTGCTGCCATTGAGCTTGCCCTTAAAAATACTGAACAATTGCAGCTAGCGGCAGCCATGCAAGCGCGCCAGAGGACCGAGCAGATTAAGGCTGAACTGCAAAAACTTGAACAACTTAAGCAAGAACAGTTACAAATAAAACTCTTCAAGTTAGAACAACTTAAAGAAGGGCAGTTTAATTTCAGCGCCCATATTGCAGAGCCTTTACGTGTAGAACCGCTCTCGATTTTACCGCCCAAAGCCCCAGCATCCCCTGTGGCACCCACTGAAATAGCAGAGATCGAGCGAGTCTCGAGTTTAACCTTAGGTGAAGCTTTACTGGTGTTATTGCTCGCTTGTGGCGCGTGTGGCCTAAGTGTCGCTTGGTTAACACGGCATCTGGGTCGTAGCTTGGATTCCCTTGAAATAGGTCTGCTGAACTTTAGCGATAATGATTTTAGTGTGAGTATTCCAGAACATGGTGAAGGTCAGCTACAAACCTTGGCCCAGTTATTTAATTATTCTGCGGCAAAATTACGCCAAGAAAGGCAATACATTTACCAGCGAGAGTTGTTGCTGGATAAGGTGATCCAAAGCTCTCCCAACGTGATGCTATTGCTCGACGACCATCAGCGACTCATTTACGCCAACGATGCGGCGCGTCACCTATTCCATAAAAAGGGCAAAATGGAAGGCATGAGCCTAGATGAATTGCTGCTGGACTTGCCTGAGGTATTGGCCTTGGCGCTTAAACATGAAAAGAACGGCCTCTTTGCCATGGGCGAAGATGATGTGGAAACTTGGTATCTGAGTCGCGGCCAATTTTTATTGAATAACCAACAACATAACTTGATATTGCTCAAGCAGATGACCCGTGAGCTTAATCGTCAAGAGGTGGCAGTGTGGAAGAAAGTGATCCGCATTATTAGCCATGAACTCAATAACTCAGTGGCGCCCATCGCCTCTATGGTTAACTCGGGGCGTTTACTGACTAAAGATCTGGATAATCCAAAACTTAAGCTGATTTTCGATACCATAGAGAATCGCACCAGTCATCTGAGCCAGTTTATCTTCAACTATGCCCGCTTTGCTAAGTTGCCGCTCCCGCAGCGGCGTCAGGTGAATTGGGCACAATTTACGACTCAGTTAACCCAGCATTATCCCTTTAAACTTACGCATGATTTGCCTGAAAACGATGGCTATTTCGATCAAGGACAGTTGGAGCAAGTGCTTCTCAACTTGCTAAAAAATGCCCATGAATCGGGTTCAAACCCTGAGGATGTCACCCTGTCGATTCGGCAACAAACCTTAGTGGATGGTGTGGGTTTTAGTATTGTTATCGAGGATCGCGGTACTGGCATGTCAGGCGAAGTTTTAGAGCAAGCGTTGTTGCCGTTTTACTCGACTAAACAATCGGGTACAGGGCTTGGTTTACCTCTGTGCCGTGAAATTATTGAAGCCCATGATGGCAGTATTAGTATGCACAATCGCAGTGACGGTGGCCTGTTGGTTCGACTATGGTTACCACAATAATGCTCGCGTTTTGAATAAACACCGCAATGCGACCCTAGGGTCGCATTTTTATTGCCTCTTGCTCCGTTCGTTTACCCTATGACTCTTGCCTTAACCGCCTCTTAGCGTATTAGCCAAATGGGCTATTTTTGCCATTTTACCTTAGCTCTTCGGGCTAATTTGCCCCCTCGCATAATGACGGGAGATCTTTAACCCTGTTAACCTGCTTTATCGAAAATTGACGCTAAAACTCCCGTTGTTAAAACGGAGGTTAGCGGCGGTTTTAAGGTTCGATTAAAAGGTAAAGGAGGGATAAGTGAAACAGTTAAAACAGCGTCTGCTTACTTACGTTTTATGTCCATTCCTGCTGCTGGCTTCCCCTATCACTCTTGCCGACAACGACATTGAAATTAGTGGCTTAGTGATAGATAGAACCTTGACTCGGTTTGGTAAGGATTTTGGCTTCTACTACTCAAGCTATTGGCGCGAGCTGCCCTTTACTCAAGGCTTTAACGTGACCTTGTATGAGACAGTGTTTCCGCAGGCGGGGACGGTTTTAAGCTTAGAAGTCAACGGAACACGGATTTACACCACCCATTTTGGTCGTCGTGCAAATCCGGTTAAAGAGAGTGCAGAGCAGGCGATTTTGATCACGATTGATTATTTAGCGCAAGTCAGAGCCAATGCAATAACAGGTGATTTTTCAGGAACATCGGACGATTTTTAGGATATTAATAATGACATACAGGACGTTACTTGCCCTTGTCACGCTATGTGTGGCAAGCAGTGGCCAAGCCACTGAATTGATCTATACGCCAGTGAACCCCAGCTTTGGCGGCAATCCACAAAATGGGGCTTTCTTATTAAATAAAGCCCAGGCGCAGAATGATAATAAGTCCAACTCATCCGAGAAGGACTTTATTACTCGCTTTAAAGAATCCCTAGAGCGCAATCTTATCAATTCTATTACCCGAGGGATTGCTGATGGTGAAATCACCGATGGTGATTATAATACTGGCGATTTTCGTATAGAAATTAACTCTATAGGAGATAAAGTTATACTGACTATCACTAATATTGCCACGAATGAAGTGACAATCATTGAAATGTCAGCGTTTGGAGGTGGCAACTAATGGCCCGTCTAGTGTTAGTGAGTTTATTACTGTTAAGCATGTCGGCCTGTAGCTTGATCCCCAAACCCGATTTGAATATCACGCCTGCCGAGGTTAACCCCTTGAGTGAAGTGATGCGTGGGCTGCAAACTCAACCAGGACCTAAGTTTCCCATTCCAGTTGCTGTGTATTCCTTTCGCGATCAAACTGGCCAATATAAACCACAGGCGAACGTGAGTTCGTTTTCGACCGCCGTGACTCAGGGCGCAACCTCTATGTTGATGCAGACCTTGCTCGATTCTAAATGGTTTACCCCAGTGGAACGTGAAGGGCTACAAAACCTGCTGACCGAGCGCAAAATTAGTAATAAACAGAGCGGTACTAAGGGCGATGAAGTGCCCGTATTATCCACCGCCAGATTGTTACTCGAAGGTGGCGTCATTAGCTATGAGACTAACACCAGCACAGGCGGTAGCGGTGTCGAATACTACGGCATTGGCGCTTCGGAAATGTATCGTGAAGATCAGGTGACCATTTATTTGCGCGCCGTCGATGTGCACACAGGTAAAGTGATGATGTCGGTTTCGACCAGCAAACGTGTTTTATCCCAAGAAATGCGCGCTGGCTTGTTCCGTTACACCAGTTTAAATCGCCTCGCTGAGGCAGAAATCGGTTTTACCACTAACGAGCCAGTACAGTTTTGCGTGTTGCAAGCCATTGAATTAGCGGTCGCTGAGCTGATTGATAAGGGCATTAAGCAAGGCTACTGGAGTCCAACTCAAGTCACCCAGCCAGTAGAGAAAGCGCAGGAATTGAGTCAGAGTTAGGCGCTAGACGTCGGAGTTAGATATCGCTGAAAGCAGGCCTCTGCTTTAACTCTTAGTCACTATATGTGTGAATACGTAAAAGAAAACCGAGCCAGTTAAACTGACTCGGTTTTGTATTGGATTAAATTCTGCTGTGGTTGGACGTTGGCAGTGTTGTGGGCTGTGTGGTGTTAGTTCGCTTGCATGGCCTTCCAAAACAGTTCAAAACTGGCATCGCGATACCTTGTATTCGTACCTAAGTGCGGGTTATCGATAAAGAATCGGGTTGCCGCCAGATATTGGCCATGGCAGTTTTCTAGCATCAGCTCCAGCGGATAGTGGGCGATTAATCCCTCTATTTGTCCTTGCTTAATCAGCTCGCTAATAAAGCCTAAGATGCTGTTCATCGCCTGATCGCGCACCTTAGTGGCAATCATGGGCGACATTGAATATTGCTGAAAAAACAGCTGTTTGACAGGGTTATCCAGCGACCAATCAATCGCACTTTGCCATAGTTGTAGGGCATTGAGCTTTAGATCGCTGCCATTATGAGTGTTCAACAGCAAGGCATCGGCAAACTCTTGTTTTATGGTAAGAAATAAAGATTCCATCAAGGCTTCCTTAGAAGGGAAATGATGGAACAAGGTGCCTGTTGCTACACCTGCTTGCTTAGCTATCGAGGCGGTGGACGTGCCATGAAATCCTTGGCTGACAAAGAGCGCTAAGGCAGTGTCGAGAATGGCTTGGCGTTTATCTGTCATGGTTTTAATGGCTTGTGTTGTTGATGGCTGATTCAAGATTTATCCCCCAATGACTAGCGCAAAAATAGCTTCATTAAGATGCGCTGGATAACAGTGCCGTAGGGCGGGTGCACAAATTTGCCTGTGTTGAATCGGCCTCGGCTAAGCACAGTTTTAGCGTGGCTGAAGGTTAAAAAACCTTCCTTGCCATGGTAATGCCCCATTCCCGACGGGCCGATTCCGCCAAAGGGCGCATCGTCGGCGGCGACATGAAACACGGTTTCGTTAATGCACACACCGCCAGAATGGGTCTGCTGGAGGATCTTTTGCTGAGTTGGCTCATCGAAACTCATCACATACAGCGCTAGCGGTCTTGCTCTGTGGTTGATGTACTGAATCGCTTCATCTAAGGTGTCGTAGCTAATAATCGGTAACAATGGGCCAAAAATTTCCTCTTGCATCAATAGCATATCTTCACTGGTGTGAGTGATTAGCTGAGTGGCGAGTTTACGATGTTGACTATCGATAGCTTCGTCTGTCGCCGAAATAACATGGGCACCCTTAGCTTTCGCGTCGTCGAGCACTGTCATCAAGCGGTCAAACTGACGGGTATTAATGATGCTGCCATAGTCTTTGTTGTGGTTTATCGCGCCGTACATGGCATTAAATTTAGTTCGGTAGGCGGCAATAAATTCATCCACTTTTGATTTTGGACATAGAACATAATCCGGTGCGACGCAGATTTGTCCGGCATTCAAACACTTACCGTAAATCATTCGTTCTACTGCTATCTCAAGCGGCATATCGGAGGCGATAATGACTGGCGATTTACCGCCCAATTCGAGTGTCACTGGGGTGAGATTATTGGCTGCGGCGCGCATCACATGGCGGCCAACTGTGGTGGAGCCGGTAAAGAGTAAATGATCAAAGGGTAGGGCTGAAAACGCTGCGGCGACATCGGCTTCACCTTCTACAACTGCCACGTGGGACTCATCGAAGACGTGTGCCAGTAGTTGTTTAATCACTTGGTTGGTCGCTGGGGTAAATTCAGACAATTTTAGCATGGCGTGATTACCCGCCGCGATGGCGGTCACTAGCGGGCCAATTGATAGCATGACGGGGAAGTTCCACGGCACTATGATGCCGATAACCCCCACAGGCTGATAATGCACAGTGACTTTGGCGGGTGCGAGCAAGAGCCCCGCATGGCGAGCGCTGGGTTTGAGCCATTTTTTTAGATTTTTCAAACTGTAATTGATGTTGTTGATGACTGGCATAATGTCTGATATCAGGCTGTCATCAATCGATCTATGGCCATAGTCTTGGCTTAAGGCTTCGACTAAAGGCGTTTTAAATTGCAGTATGGCCGCTTTAAGTCGAGTTAATTGCTCCACTCGCGTAGCGTAGTTTGGATTCGGCGCCGCTAAATAACTGCTGCGTTGGCGTTGGAGCAATTGAGTCAGTGGCGAGGCATTAAGCTGTTCGGTGGCCATATTCATAGTGGTCGCTCCAAGGGAAATGGTAGGCTGAGTCTTATTCGGTACTTTATTTAACTAATCGTCTCGATTGAGTCTTTTATTAAACTGGAACCGACTGATTAGTCGGTTCATCCTAACTTGCTTAGTGAGATGGTGCAAGTTATCTGATGTATTTTTGAGCAAGATCACGGCTTATTGAGGCGTTAGCTTTTACACTAATTCAAGGGTTGTTACATAAGGAGTATGTATGGCATTGTTAAAGCACGGAATTACGATTGGTATTGAACGCTATGGTGATGATGATTTTTTTGTTGCCTTTAAGGCCATCGGTACTTTAACTCATCAAGACTACGAAATGATGGTGCCAGTGTTGGAGTCGGCACTGGCGGGCGTAAAAGATCCTGATATCTTCGCCTTAGTGGATGTGACCGAGTTAGATGGCTTGGAATTACAGGCTGCTTGGGATGATCTGAAACTTGGGGTGAAGCATATTCGTCATTTCGAGAAAATAGCCATAGTCGGCAAAACGACTCTGCAGGAAGTGTTGGCTAAATTGGCAAACTGGTTTACGCCTGCTGAGGTCAGATTTTTTGTTGATAATGGCGACGCCGTTGCTTGGTTAAAAGACTAGTTACTCAGTAATCCATTAGCATCATAGAAGGAGTACAGATTATGCGTTCCGGTCAAATACTCTGGCCCACAGATTTTTCGGAAACTGCGGCCCATGCACTGAGTTATGCCATTGAAATGGCTAATCTATACCATGTAGGACTCAAAATTTTACATGTAGTTGAACAGCCGATCGGTGATGAAAACTTTATGATTCTATCGATCACTCCAGAAGAGTTGGCTAAGAGCATGGAGGACGCGGCCGCAATTAAGATGCAGGCGCTGTTAGCCGGGTTAAACACTGAGCTTCCTGTCACGACCTTGATCCGCCGTGGCGATCCTGTGTATCAAATTTTAGAAGAGGCCAACAGTAAAGATATTGGCATGGTGGTGATAGCGAGCCATGGCCGAACTGGGATTTCGCATTTTTTACATACTAATGTCGCAGAAGCGGTCGCTAACGGTGCGGCTTGTCCTGTGCTGGTGGTGAAATAACTGAGTTAGTAGCTTGACTCAATAAACCCGAAGGACGCTTATTGCGTCCTTTCTTTTTGATTGATAAAGAATATTTAATTGAAATGGGTACGCAAGAAGCATAGCTAACTACTATAAATTAGTGGTATTTTGGCTTTAATAGATAGCCTGATTAAAACTCAAATGATGGATAAGCTTATGCGTACTCAAGAAGTGTTATGCCCTACGGATTTTTCATCCACCGCAGCCCATGCGCTCAAATATGCGGTTGAAATGGCTAATCTTTATCATGTTGATATTCGATTGTTGCATGTGACAAGTCCTGCCCGTGGCGCCCATTGCTATGGTATTGCGGTTGATATTCCCGCCACATTGGAAAATGAGCTGCAAGCTTTTGTCGATGCAAAAATGCAAAGCATACAGCAGGAAATGCAACAAGGCCTCACCGAGGGGCTCAATATCAAGCTCGTGGTGCGTCATGGTGATGCGATTGACGAGATTTTAGCGGAAGCCGTCGATGTAGGTATGGTGGTGATTGCTAGTCATGGTAGCAGCGGCTTAGCGGATTTTTTAAAGCCACATGTCACACAAGATATTGTTAAGTATGCTAAGTGCCCTGTGCTGGTGGTGAAATAAAGCGCTTAGATAAGACTTAGTAAGAATCGTTTTTAATGATTTTAGGTTCTTTTAATTTGGTCGACGCCTCAGCTTCAGTCTCGAAGGACATCAGGCGTCGATACTTTTCCTGCAAGGCCACTAAGCTACCATCTTGGGTAATTTGTTTGAGTCCCACATTAAAATCATCCCGAATTTGTTCACTGAGAAAGGCAAACTTGTATTCTGTTGGTGGAAATATTTTGTGGCAAATGGCCTGTTGTTTTAAATCTTTCTCAGTGAGTTTTCCCTCAAGGTAAGCCTGCTTTAAGTAATATTTGAAGATGTTTTTATCCATCACTACGACATCGGCCCTGTGTTTCATCAGCATATAAACCTGCTGCACTTGCCTTGCTTGTTCTTGGTAGCCGCTATTAGCCTTAGCCATTTTGGCAAATTCTTCCCCCAATAACGATGATGCACGCTGAAAGGAAACGACTTGCTTGTTATTTAAGTCGTCTATGTTGTTGATAGTAAAATTATTATCTTCTAGGCTAATAGCGCAGTTTTGGTAGGTTATCGCAACATTGGAGTAAAAGACGTTGTCGAGCATGCCATCTTTAATGTTGATGATACCATCGAGTTTACCTTCCCTGAGTTCATGGAATGTACGCGCCAGTGGTAAGTATTGGATAGAAGCGGTATGGCCTTTAACAGCGAGGGCTTGGTTTAGTAATTCGAGTTCGATTCCGCTATTGGTTTCTTGGATAACATAAGGTGGAATAGACAGGCTGACACCTATCGTAATTTCTGCCGCTTGGCAAAGCTGAGCGCCGCATAAGGTGAGAAACCCCATCAATTTAAAGCGGTTACAACGAGCCACTGAGCTATTTGGCTTATTTAGATTTTGCGTCATAAGTTACCAATACCTCCGCGGTACACACGTACAGCTGTGTTTGTTACTCGCCAGTCTTTCCATGACTCTATTGAGTAAGTGTAGTGTGTCTGTGAACTCAGCACGGTTTTATTTATTCAAATACGCTAAACAATGGGCGAATTAAAAAGATGAGCCAGGTTCGCGCAGAAAGGCGATTTCCTCTGCTGTCGATTCTCTGCCTAAGATGGCGTTCCTATGTGGATAGCGGCCAAATCTGTCGATAATTGCCTTATGTTGCAGTTCAAATGTTAAGTTGGCTACCGCCGCTTCACGATTAAACAGTTTAACTGCAACTTGATGGATCATTGCCGACTCGCTGTGCATATAGGGCATAAAGAGAAAGGGGACTTGTTTAGGTTTGATTGCTAAATCAACCTGTTGGGCAACAGCTTCTTGAGCGAGCACTAAAGCGATGGCATCGGCTTCGAAAGCGGCAGGCGTATCTCGGTAAATATTACGGGAGAATTGGTCGAGCACTATGATCTCCGCTAATCGGCCTTGGGGCGTGACTCGCCAATGGGAAAGCTCTCCACGCTTAGCTTGGACTAATACATCCCCGAAGCGTTGGTTGATTAGTGCATCAAATTCAACATCTTTAATCCACCAAAGCTTTGGCTCAATTTCTTCAAACCAAAATGTCAGTACTTGTTCGGCTGTGATTGTCTGGCTCATTTTAGCGTCCCTTCATAGGTGATGAGTGCTGTTAGAAATAACAGTTGTTGGGGGATAATGACAAGTTGTTTTGCTTGATTTAGGAGAGATAGGTTAGCAGAAAAACTGATCATCTTTCGTAAGTATTTAGTGCTGGCTATTGCCTTATTGCCTGAATATAAAGTAGTTTTGATGATAATTACTTCAGTCTCTAGGCAGGTCTTTCTATGTCATCTTCAATGCCGGTATCGCAACAAGTTACGAAGCAGCATAAGGCGTTTTTGCGTAAGCTTTATTTAGCGCATCTGATGGATGATGACCGCCATAATCTATTATCACTCAATAAGTTAACTGGAATGCCGCGCCGCACCTTACAGGATGCCATCACCGCATTTGAGGATATAGGTATTCGAGTCGAGTTTGTCCAGGAAGGCAGTCGTAACAATGCAGGTTATTACCGCATAGTGACATGGGGCCCAATCAGTAGTGCATGGGTTGATACCCATCTCACTGAAATCGCCGATCTGATTGGTGTTGCTGAGAGTGGCGAAACGGCAGCATGAAGCGGTAAGTTCTGAGTTCGGCAATCACGTCATAACATAATAGGCGGCAAATCCTGCCCAACTTAGCACGAGTAGGGCGATAGCAACCCAAGTGGCTCGGGTGAACTGACTCTGGGAGTCGATGATTTCGTCAGCATCGTCTAGATTATCTATGTCATTCACTGTGCGAGCTTTTGCTTTCAACTGTTGTTTACGGGCTTTATCCCGCTCACGGGCTTTAGCTTTAAGCAGTTTTTTATACTCGGCGATGCCTTTTTCAATCCCTTGGGCAATGAGCTTAGTTTGCTCTTTAGTTTGTCCTGGCTTTTGAGTGGCTTTGGCTGCGGCCAGTGCTTCTTGCTGAGTTTCTGTCGAGATAGTGGGTTTCATCTGGAAGTTGCCTAAATTGTTGCCGTTTGAGTTAATGCGGCTTGAGTTAACGCACTTGCGGCTAAAATAGGCTCGTTAATATAAGAGCCAATATGCCCGCGAAGCTGCTCGCTCATTCGTTAGTCAAAAGCGAGCCCAAAGTGTTATTGCCAGATTATACCCGCATTAGACATTAAAACTTACAGCCAATATCTTCATTTCATTAAAAAATCAGTGGATGCCCGCCTTCTGGTGCAGCAACGTATACTGGTTCATAGTCCCATACATCACGAATGGTATCGACCGACAAGGCTTTTGCTGGCGTGCCTTCGCTCACTATTCGCCCTTGTTTTAATACGATTAATTGATCGCTATAGCGAGCGGCTTGGTTAAGGTCGTGCAGTACCACTATCACAGTGTACGCGTGCTGATGAGCTAAGTTTTGGGCTAACTCAAGCACTCTGTGTTGCTGAGCGAGATCTAATGCCGATGTTGGTTCATCCAATAATAGTATGGGTGGGAACGGCGATTGACTGAGTTGAGTTAAGACGCGGGCGAGCTGGACTCGCTGTTTTTCGCCGCCTGATAGCGTTGGATAACTGCGCTTGGCGAGATGGGTTAAGCCCACTTGCGCTAGCTGCTCGGCAACTAACGCTTCACCCTCTTTGTTACTGATGGTTAAGGGATATAAACCCATAGCCACCACTTCGGACACAGTAAAGGGGAACGTCAGACTGGCGTGCTGTGGCAGTACGGCTAAGGATTTTGCCAGCTCGCGCCTCGGCCAATCCGCCAGTTGGCTATGGCCTAGGCGGATACTTTGCCTTGGTGTGCTGATTTCTTGGCAAAGGGCTTTGAGTAGCGTCGATTTCCCCGCGCCATTGGGGCCGAGTAGGGCGGTTACTGCACCGGGTTTAAATTGCACATTAATATCGCTGAGCACCGTTTTCTGCCCAATGCTGACATCGAGCTGACTAATGCAGAGCTCAGTGCGCTCAAACTGTGCATTAGCTGAATGAGTTAGATGTGCTCTTGATGCTAATTCAGAATCTAAATTTGACTCTGATCCTGATTCGGCATAGGAAGTGGCAGTCATAACGCCTCGCTTAGATGAGCTTACTGCGTTGTTGCAGTAGTAAGAAGATGAAGAATGGCGCACCGATGAGCGCGGTCACTAACCCAACCGGTAACTCTGCTGGTGGCAAGAAGGCGCGAGCGCCGATATCGGCTAAGGCTAATAGGGCTGCACCTAAAAGGGCGCTGATGGGCAGCAGTTGGCGATGATCTGGCCCTAACATCATCCGCACTAAATGCGGCACCACTAGGCCGATGAAGCCAATAATGCCTGTCGCCGCGACACTTACGCCAACGCCTAAAGCGCAAAGTAAAATGAGTCTCAGCTTAAGCTTATCGACATCTATCCCTAAGTGACGCGCTTCGGATTCACCAAGTAGCAAGGCATTGAGCGCCGCCGCATCTTGGCGAAATCGCCAGCTTAGTAATGCTAAAGTCACGAGACACAGGCTGACATACATCCACTGCGCACCTGCTATCGAGCCCATCTGCCACAAGGTTAAGTCACGCAGCGCCATGTCGTTGGCAAGATACGTGAGCATGCCAATTCCTGCGCCTGCCAGTGCCGCAATAGCAACCCCTGATAGCAGTAACAACACGACCGATGTTCCGGTTGGGCTACTGGCGAGGCGATAGACAACAAGGGTGGTGATTAAACCCGATACAAAGGCACTGATGGGGATCATGAATGGATTTACATTGGGTAACAGCACGATACAGATGGCCGCGCCAAGAGCTGCGCCAGATGACACCCCGATAATACCGGGATCGGCCAAGGGATTACGAAACAGTCCCTGCATCACTGCGCCGCATTGAGCGAGCGTGGCGCCCACCGCCAGTGCCAATAATGTTCGCGGCAGGCGAACAGTGTTGACCACCAGTTGTTCGTGGGGCGCAATATTGCCGATGTTTTGCTGGGTCGCCCAATTAAGCACTGCGCTTAGGGCATCCACTAGGCTGATACTGACAGGCCCTGTGCTGACCGAGAGTAAGCAGCTTAGGGCTAACAGTGTGACTAAACCGGGCCAGAGCCAGCGATTGAGGAACATCTCAACTATCCTTTCTATTTTTATCAGGTGACTAATCTGGTGTGTGAGTCAGTAGTGCAAGTCTGCGAGTCCGATTAGTGGCTCATACAAGCCATTCAAATAAGTGACTCATATAATCAATATGAGCGCACCTGATGATTGACGGTATTCTTTACTATGCAGGTTACTGGTTTTGCTTGAGCAATGTACTGGCGAGCGTATCGGCGGCGCTAATCGCACTGATGCCTAAGCCGCCGAGAAGCGCTTGTGGCGGCAGCGTTTGAATATGGCCGTTTTTACCCGCGGGGGTATGGGCAATTAGCGGCATCTCTTTTATCAGTTCTTGGGCAATTTGCGCGTTGGTTTGCTCGGCGGGTTTATCGCTGCGCTTTGACAGCAAGATAATGTCGGGCTGCAAGGACAAAATCCCTTCCTGAGACATACTTTTGTAGCCATCAAACTCGGCGATATTCTGTGCGCCTGATAGCGCGATAATAGTATCAGCGGCAGTGCCTTTACCGCCGACCCGTGCGCCACGGCCTTCTTGTAGCAGCATAAAGAGGATTTTTGGCTGAGCGCCAGCATCGCTTATTTGCTGTTTTTTATCCGCCAAGCTTTGCAGTTGTTGATGTAAGTCCAGCTTTAACTTAACAGCGTTATCAGGACGATTGAGTAATTGACCTAAGGTATCCACATTGCTCATTAGCTGCGGCTCATCGTTCGTTGCGGGTAACTGCACAACTTGGATATGGGCTTGTTTTAATACATTGAGGGTGGTCTCAGGCCCCATGACATCCGAGCCGACAACGAGTGTTGGCGAGAGGGCGATAATGCCTTCGGCAGAGAGCATTCTGTGATAGCCAAGCTTAGCCACATGGGCTAAACCTTCAGGTACATAGCTGGTGGAATCTATGGCGATCAGCTCATTACCCGCATCGAGGGCGAGCACGAGCTCAGTGACGCCCGTGCCCGCACTCACGAGTCTTATCTCATGTTCAGATTCAGCACTAAAGACGCTGGACGATAGCAAAGCTGCAAATGCTGAGGCGATAAATACCACTTTGCTTAATGGCTTAAATCGGCTTAACGGATTAAATGCGCACTTAGGCTTATGCGGATGGCCAAGGGCGCTAGTATCTATTTTTAATGACATTTTAGTTGCTTGAAACAACATGGTTGAACTCCTAATACAAACTTGTTCGCTACAGGCTTAGTTACTGTTTCTAACATCTGACTTTCAAAATGGTAGCTTTAAAAATCAGTATGTTAAGTTCAGTAGATTAAGATCAGTAAGTTAAAAGTCGTGGTTTACTGCCTGCATCTTTTCGTGTTGGTTTTGGTCTTTAGCTAGAGAGGCTGTACTAGCTGTGTCTCTGGCTCATTATTTAGCTTGCTCATTTGGCTTTTGGGGGCAGATAGCGGGCTTGGCAACGCACTAATGCTCCATCAATATTTGGGTCTGACTGATTGACAGCGTCTGCAACAGCGCGAGCAGTTGCATCAAAGGTTCCACGGGCGCGGCCTTATCGGCGGCAATAATCACGGTCGCCTCCGGCATAGTGTTAAAATGTGCGGTAAACGCGGCGGTAAAAGTCGCTAAATCATCAAATGTCTCACTATCGATTGCCCAATAAGGCGCTGTCGCCATGATATTGATGGCAATCGTTGGCTTATTGTCGATTGCAGTGATGGCCGAACTTGGGCTTTGCGGCACATCTACCGGCAAGCTGAGTAGTTGGGTGTTTGCCGTCAGCAGTAGAAATACCAACACGATAAAAATAATGTCGATTAACGCGGTTAAATCTAGGCTCGGAAGTTGCTCAGGCGAAGCAATGCCTGCCTGCGAGCGCGGTGATGCATCTGCACTTATCATGTCTGTGGCTCAATCTGGGAATGAGAGTTGAATGCCGACTTTTGCGCAGTGCTGCTGTTGCTGACTTTGCTGAATGCTTGGTATTGATTGCTATCGATTGAAATATCTTCGATACCCGCTAACCACAGATTGAGTTGATTGAGTACATGCCCTGCGCGCAGACATTGTCCTTGAGCCCAAATGCCAAAGAGATGGGCGGCGGTAATGGCGGGCACGGCGATAATAAGTCCGGCAGCTGTGGTGTTCATCGCAAGACCGAGTCCTGCGCTGAGTTGAGCTGGGGTAACAGGTCCTTGTGATTGCCCAAGCTGAGCAAACATGTCGATGAGGCCTAGTACGGTACCAAGTAGGCCGAGTAATGGACTGATAATGCCAATTACTTGTAAAACCTTGAGTCCGGCTTGCAAGTCGCGTTGCTGTTTGTTGAGCCACAGACTGAGTAATTCTTCCCTTAGCACTTTGGGCTGGTGGACTTGTTTGAGTAACAAGGTCGCGCCACGGGCGAGTAAATCTTGCTGTGCGCTGGTTTGCGCTAGCAGCGCGCTGACGTTTTCAGTGGTCGCCGTCGAGCTTGATTGACGCAATGACATTACCCAAGCCTGTTTTTTCGGCCAGATTGACAGCAGAGTTTGATGCAAAAACAAGGCGCTACGTTCAAGGCAGATCATCAAGGCCAAAAATGCACATAACAACAAGGGCCAAGTTAGCACGCCAAGCTGAGTCTGTAGGGTTGAAAAATCAGTTATGGGCATTAAGCCTCTCCAATCGATTGAAAAATCAGTTTTATACGTCAGTGAGTGAATCAAAAAGTGAGCTTTACTATGGCTCACTATTTAGCGCTTTATCTTTTGTTCCGCAGGCTTTCCTGTTGCCTGTTTTCCTATGGCTAGCTTTTCAGCGATAAGATTGAGGCCCGCTAGTTAAGCGCGAAACGAATAGGCACTCTGACCTTGTAGTGACTCGCTAACCTTGGCGTCGGCGCCGCAAATTGCCAGTTTTCAACCGCAGCGATTGCTGCTTGATCTAGCAGGCTGAAGCCTGAGCTTTTTACTAACGTCAGTGCCAGTTGCTCGCCAAGTTCGTTAAACATCACTTCTATGGTTGCAGTGCCTTCGAATCCTTTCTTACGTGCTATTCGCGGATAAGTCGGTTGCGGTGGCGCTGTAGCAAACAGCGGTTTGGCTAATTCCACTATGTTGGTTTGGAGGCTGTCGTTAAATGGGGCATTGTCAGCGGCTGCACTGTCTACATTTTGAGTCGCTTTTGCATCTAGTTCGGCTGCGTTAGCGATTAAATTCGTTGGTTCTTGTGTTGTTTTTGGCTCTATTTTTTGTTCAACATGTTTGGGGTGCTTATTTACTAAAGCGTTCGTTGCTAAAGGATCCGCATCTGGATGATTTTTAGTCGTAGGCTTTGCGACAGAAGATTTCTTAGCTAACTGGCTGTCAATTCGTTGATCCGCTTTGGCTTTTTCTACAGCCTCGATAACCGTCTTATCGACAGAGTCTGCTGTTGATACTTTTCGTGCAGTGCTGTTTACGCTTGCTAGCTTGGATTCTGTTTGCGTTATGGGCTCGACATTGGCGTTGTTGCTTGTCGCAGCAGAAAAATTGAGGGTGACACGATTCGCGCTGGGAGCGTTCGATGCTTGATTTGCACTCGATGCTTGGGCGCTTTGCAGCATAGTGATAGCAGGCTGCGAGGCGATAACACCCGTTTGGATGGCAACAGTTAACACGCCAAAGGCAAGATATCGTTTCGGTGTCACAGCAACCTCTTTTTCCCAATAAAGCACTTCTGCTCATTTATCTTCGCTAATTAAGATATCTCAATATAAACAAGATCGCAAATGATAATGATTTGCATTTGATCTATTTTGTTATCTCAGGTAGAGTGCCTGCAATAGCTCGAATGAGCGCTTAAAAAACAGCTAACCCGGTAATTCATCCTACTTTATGGGTACAGATTGTCTTGGACTCTGCCTGGAAAGGGCTCAAGTTTGAAAGAGCCTAATTTGGAAAGGAGCATCTGTAACAGACTTAATCTTAAAAGGATTGGTGTCTGGAAAGAGAGTCTGGGATCAGTATTGAATTGCACGGGAACAGCTGATTATCACTTGAGGATGAAGAGATGAAGAAAAAGCCGTTAGTGATCGCCATGGCGATAGCACTGAGCAGTACGGCCCTAAGTTTTACGTTAGCGGCAGAAGAAAATGTTAAGCCTGTTGTGCAAGGTGATGCGGATAAAAAACTCGTTACGACAGAGTTTGATGAAGTGTTAGTAAGCGCAACCCGCATCAGCGAGAAATCCTCCGAAACCAGCCGCAGCGTAGCCGTGGTGGGTGAAGAGCAACTTGCGGTTGCTCAAGCATCATCCGTGGCTAATGCCCTTAAAAACGAGGCCAATATTACGCTGACAAATGGCCCAAGAGCTTCATCTCAAGGGGTTGAAATCCGTGGTTTAAGTGGCAGTCGAGTACTGCAGACGATTGACGGAGCGAGACAAAATACCGGCTCTGGCCACAGAGCAACTTACTTTATGGACCCTGAGTTGCTGAAATCCATTGAAGTGCTGCGCGGTCCAGCCAGTAGTTTGTGGGGCAGTGGCGCACTGGGTGGCGTCGTCGCGCAAAATACTAAGTCGGCACAAGACTTTTTAGCGCCAGATGAGACCTTTGGTGGCTATTTCAAACAAGGTTATGAAACCAATGGCTCGCGCACTAAAACCAGTGGCGCGATTTATGGTCAACAAGACAGTATCGATTGGTTACTGAACGGCTCTTACACCGACTCAAACAATATAAAAACCGGTAATGACGAAACCCTAAGCAACAGTTCATCTAATGGCAGCAGTGGTTTAGTCAAATTCGGTTGGCAAGCCGATGAGGCGTCACGCTTAGAGTTATCGGCGAGAGTCAATAAGATCAATGAATTAGTGCCAAGTAATCCTTCTGCGGCAGCCAGTAATTCAATACCTTTAGTGCGTCGCAAGACAGACGATCAAAATATCACCATAGATTACAGTTTCAATCCAGCCAATAACCCGTATCTGGATACTAAGATGCAAGTGTATTGGAACAGTACCGACTACGATGAAGACCGTATTACTAAGGGCCAGCTAGACAGCACTGAGTATCGTACAGTGGGCATTAACCTTAATAACAGTTCGCGCTTGGGCAATACTTTATTGACCTACGGCGTTGATGGCTTTCGCGATACCATAGAAACGACGCGTGATGATTCGGGTCAAGTGGGCCAGCGTCCGGGAAATATTGATGGTGAAACCACTGTATGGGGCGCTTTTACGCGGGCAGATATTGAGCTGACTAAGACGTTAAATCTGGATGCAGGTCTGCGTTATGACAGCTTTAAAAATGACAGTAACAACCTCAATTTATCCTCCGATGATAATGAGTTATCGCCATCGCTAGGGCTAGTTTGGCAGACTCAATCTTGGTTGACCTTAAGTGCCCGTTACGATCAAGCCTTCCGCGCACCTTCGGTTGAGGAAATGTATTCTAGTGGCACCCATTACTGCATTCCACCTATTCCGGGATTTTTGCCCCAAGGTCTATGCAACACCTTTGCGACCAATCCAGATCTCAAGTCTGAAAAAGCCCGTAACAAAGAAATCAAAGCAGACTTACGTTTCAGTGAGTTAGCCGGTGATGATGAATTAGCGTTGACGTTCAACATTTTCCGTAACGATGTGGACGATTTCATCGTGCAGCAAGTGTCTAATCCTTGGCATGGTATTCCTGGGTTCGAGCAAACGACCTCATGGAATAACGTTGAGGATGCACGTTTAACAGGTTTTGAAATAAGCGGTCGTTATCGTATTGGCCAAACTCGTTTAGCGATGAATTACGGCCAAACCCATGGTGAAGATCGTCAAACGGGCGGCGATATTGAAGGTATACCCGCCAATAAATTCAACGTCGATTTATCCCAAGGCATTATGGAAGGCGACATGAAACTCGGCACTCGCGTTACCTATATAGCGACGCAGTCGAATACACCTGACGGTTATAGAGTGGCGAAATACGACGATTACACCCTATGGGATGTGTATGTTGCATGGGAGCCTACTATGGGCGCCATGGCGGGTGTGAGAGTGGATTTTGCCATCGAAAACATCGGCGACGAGAAATACCTACAAGCGTGGCAAACCTTGTATCAACCGGGCCGTAATATGAAGTTATCGGCGCGATATATGTTCTAAGTCACTCTATAGCTACCAGCTGGAGACAGTAAAATGAAGATGACACTCGATACTGAGTTTGATGTTGCGCCAGATTTAGGCTCTGAGCAACGTCAGCTAAGTGAGCTGCAGGCGCAACTGCGACAACGATTTGAGCAACAAGTTGATTTAATGCCAGCGCAGCTCGCCAGTGAATTAGGCATTGCCGAGCTCGAAGTCGTTGCCGCCTTGCCGCCCGAACAAGTAGTGTTTGTCCCGTTAACTCAGCTCGATGCCTTACTACAAGCCTTACCCGAATGGGGAAAGTTAACCACTATTGTGATGTTGTCGGGCAGCGTATTTGAATTTAAAGGGGATTTCCCACAGGGAAAATATGCCCATGGTTATTATAACCTTTACAGCAAGGGCGACGGTTTGCACGGGCATCTCAAATTAGATGCCATGCGTGGCATCGCTTTGATCAGCAGACCTTTTAGAGGCAGCGAGAGCCATTCGATTAACTTCTTCGGCAGCGAAGGTGAGGTCGTGTTCAAAGTGTATTTAGGTCGCGATAAACAAAGGGCGCTGTTTCCTGAACAAGTTCGCCAATTTAAAGCGCTCGCGACTGCCTTTGCCTCGGTGCAATCACACCTCTGAATTGCAGCATTTACAAAAGTATTTAAGGAACACAGCAAATGAAGCCTGAAATGACCGAACAAGAACAACGATTAAGAGACAAGCTTTTACCTGAGATAGAAGCCTTTAAACAGCAAAGGGAAACCTTGCAACTGGCCACGCTAGGTACAGATGGCCAGCCTAATGCGAGTTATGCCCCCTTCGCACTGGCTGATGATGGTTTTTATATTCTAGTGAGTGACTTAGCCCGTCATGGTCATAACTTAAAGCACTCATCTAAGGTCTCTGTGATGCTTGTTGAAGATGAAACTGCGGCCAAATCGGTTTTTGCCCGCAAGCGTTTGACCTTCGATGCGATTGCCGAGGCCGTGCCTCGTGATACGCCCGCCTTTATTAAGGGCGTTAGTGTGTTATCGGCCCGTTTTGGTGAAATGTCCGATAACCTTGCGGCATTAACCGATTTTAACTTATACAAGCTCGCGCCCCATCAGGGTCTTTACGTGAAAGGTTTTGGCCAAGCATTTAGCCTGAGCGGCGCAGAGTTGTTAGATGTGGATTGGAAGCGTGATGGCCACCATGGCACGCCCAAAACACCGGAAAATCAGCAAGTCGCTTAAGTCGTGCTAAGCGATGGCAATAAAACCAACCCGCACTCGCTGCGGGTTGGTTTTATGCTTTTCTTTTGAGTAAAACCACGCTTTGCCCTTGAATTTTCCCGCAACAGGTAGCATCTCACTGATATGCTTTAAGCAAAGCTGCGCGGTTAACGGCTTGCAGATACCCAGTTCAGGTGAATGTTATGCTTGAATTGCCGTTCCCTACCGAAGGATACCCCAGTGACAGAGCCGACCGTCGAATTAACCAAATCACCAAACCCCATTAAAGCGGGCGCAGAGCCATTGCCTGAAAAGTTAATTCCAGTCACGCCTACAATAAGCGCTGATGCTTCGAAGGTTAAACCAACCTCGGCGCAGCAAAGATCGGTATTGCCTTGGATTATGGGGTTTCTTAAACCCTACAAACTGAAAGTCGTCGCGGCGATTATTTGCTTGATGATAGGCTCGCTCGCTTGGCTATCATTGGGCCAAGGTGTGCGCTTAATGGTTGATGAAGGCTTTGTGCGCGACAATGCGCAGCGGCTGAATGAAATCATACTGTTAGTGCTCGGAATTACCGCCGTCAGTGGCACAGCTGTGTTTTGCCGCTTCTATTTAATGACTTGGCTCGGCGAGCGGGTCAGTGCCGATATTCGTCTAACTGTTTACAATCAACTGCTTAAACTTTCGCCCGCCTTTTACGCTAAGGTTCGCACCGGCGAAGTGATCTCCCGTTTTACCGCCGACTCTACCTTGCTGCAAACCGTGGTGGGCTCGAGTTTATCTATGGCATTGCGCTCAAGTGTGACCGTGCTTGGCGGTTTAGCCATGATGGGGATCACCAGCGTTAAGATGACCTTATTAGTGTTATTGGCCGTACCTTTAGTGTTGGGACCGGTGATCTTTTTCGGCCGTAAAGTGCGTACGCTGGCGCGAGAAAGCCAAGACAGGGTTGCCGATCTCGGCGCTTATGTGGATGAAACACTTCATGAAATTCATACGGTACAAGCCTATGGTCATGAAGATAAAGACCGTAGCCTATTCAATACCCGCGTTGAAGATGTGATGTCTGCGGCAAGCGGCCGCATTCGTTACCGTGCCTTGCTGATCTCAACCGTGATGTTTTTAAGTATCGCGGCGATTGCTATGGTGACTTGGGTCGGTGCCCACGATGTGATGGCGGGTAAGATGACGGGCGGCGAGCTATCCGCCTTTATGTTTTACGCTGTGATGGTTGCAGGCGCAGTGGCGACCATTAGCGAAGTGATAGGCGAAATTCAGCGGGCTTCTGGCGCCGCCGAGCGTTTAATTGAACTGGCTGAAACGCCAGTGGATATTCCCGTTGCAACTCATCCAGTAGCGTTACCCGCCAAGGTCAGTGGCGAGTTAGTGATAGAAGGACTCAACTTTGCCTATCCAGAGCATGATGCCTTAGTGCTAAAACAGCTCAATATGGCCATTGCCGCGGGTGAGCGGGTCGCCTTAGTCGGCCCAAGTGGCGCGGGTAAGAGTACCTTGTTCCAGTTATTGCAGCGCTTTTATGTGCCTAGCGCTGGCAGTATTCGACTGGAAGGAATTGATATTGCTAAGCTTCTGCCACATGACCTACGGGCGCAGTTTGCTTTGGTGCCGCAGGACTCAGTGATCTTTGCGACCAGCGTACTTGAAAACGTGCGTTATGGCCGTGTCGATGCGACTGAGCAAGAAGTGATAGATGCTTGTATCGCGGCCCGTGCCCACGAGTTTATTAGCGAATTTACTGACGGTTATCAAACCTATTTAGGCGAGCGTGGTGTGCGGCTTTCAGGCGGACAAAAGCAGCGGATCGCCATTGCGCGAGCGATTTTAGCCGACAGACCCATATTGTTACTCGATGAGGCGACCAGCGCTTTAGATGCGGTAAGCGAGCAGAAAGTGAAGCAAGCGCTGGACGTATTGATGGCGGGTAAAACTACCTTGATTATTGCCCATCGCTTATCGACGGTGATCAATGCCGATAGGATTTTTGTGTTCGATAAGGGCGAGATTGTTGCCTGCGGGCGCCACCAAGAGTTGATGCAATCGAATGCGTTATATCGTGAATTTGCCAGTCTGCAATTGTTAACCGAAGAGGCCAATGCCAGCGCCTTGAATGAGACCATTTAGGTAAAATAAAACCCAGTTGCTAGCTGAAACGCTCAAGCTAGCTCACTGGGTCTTTTATTGTCATCCCAAAACCACCGCCTCTGGCGGTGGTGATTGTTCCTTGAGGCTATAGCCTGAATTACGCCCATGCTAAAAGAGACTTCTTATTCACCACAAGTAAGAGGAAACGAAAAGCATGGGCGATTATAGAAGTTCATCACATGTTTATTGGCGTTGCAAATATCATATTGTTTGGACTCCGAAGTACCGTTTTAAAATATTAAAAGGAAACCTTGGTAAGGAGTTATACAGGTCAATTTATATCCTTTGCAATATGAAGGGTTGTGAGGTTTTAGAATTAAACGTTCAGATAGACCACGTTCACTTGGTAGTCATAATCCCGCCGAAGTTGTCAGTATCAACGCTGATGGGAGTATTGAAAGGAAGAAGTGCGATAAGGCTATTCAATAAATTCCCTCATGTACGCAAAAAGCTATGGGGCAATAGCTTTTGGGCCAGAGGTTATTTTGTAGATACAGTAGGGGTTAATGAAGAAATCATTAGACGATATGTGCGCCATCAAGATAAACAAGATCAGGAACATGAGGCTCAATTGTCGTTGCAGATGATGTAGTTTTTTGAATAGCCCCTTCCAGGGGCAAGTCAAAGCCGCCTTCTAAGAAGGCGGATTCTTTACTGTGCGTTTGTTGCTAAGCTTTGTTAATCAGCTTTGTCTTTAAGTACGGCACTTTAAGTACTGCACTTTAAGTGCGGTCTCTAAGCTTTATCTTTTAGCTCGCGGCGCAGAATTTTTCCTACGGTACTTTTAGGTAATTGCGTCATAAATTCAATGACTTTTGGCAATTTATAGGCGGTCAATTGCTCGCGGCAATAGGTTTGAATGGCCTCTTTTGCCTGTTGATGATCTTGGCTATCATCCTTGAGCACGATAAAGGCTTTAACCGCTTCGCCCGAGTGTTCATCTTTTACTCCCACCACGGCGCATTCGATCACACTTGGATGGCTCGCCAGCACGTTTTCCACCTCGTTGGGATAAACGTTAAAGCCTGAGACTATGATCATATCCTTTTTGCGATCCACAATTTGATGGAAACCTTCCGCTGTTGCTATGGCAATATCGCCGGTTTTGAAGAAACCATCTTGAGTCATAGCGTTGGCGGTTTCCTGCGGATTATTCCAATAACCCCGCATCACTTGTGGCCCACGCGCAGCTAATTCTCCCGCTGTACCTAAGGGCACTTCAAGGTTGTTTTCATCTAAGAGTTTAACTTCAGTGCCAATCACAGGTTTACCAATAGTGCCAAGTTTTTGATAACCGGGCGCATTGAGTGAAATCACTGGCGAAGTTTCAGATAATCCATAACCTTCGCTGATCATATTACCTGTCGTCTGTTGCCAAATATTCGCCGCTGCGGCAGTGAGTGCGGTGCCGCCCGAGATAGTGATTTTTAAGTGGCTAAAGTCCAGTGCCTTAAACTCGGGTTGATGGCATAGGGCGACAAACAGGGTATTGAGTCCTGCAAATCCCGTGAAGGGGTATTTGGCGAGTGTCTTAATTAAGCCACTAATATCACGCGGATTTGGAATTAATACCGAGCAACCGCCGCACTCGAAATACAGCACTAAGTTCACCATAAACGCATAAATGTGGTAAATCGGCAGCGGCGCAACAAAGATATCTTCCCCTTCGGTGATCACGCTCGCGATGCGGGATTTTACCTGCGCCGCATTGGCGAGCATATTGCCGTGGGTCAACATGGCACCTTTCGATAATCCCGTCGTGCCACCTGTGTATTGCAACGCCGAGAGGTCGTCGAGATTGGAGATAAATCGGCTAAAGGTAAGGTCAGCACCTTGTTTTAAAATCTGACAAAACTCGACATTCTTAAGCCCTGTTTTTGGCTGCACATGCGGATCGATCAAATCTAAAGGATGGGTGGAGATGACGAGTTCTATTTGAGTACTGTCGATGACTTTGGCCAAGGTCGGCAATAGGTCGGATAACACCACGAGCGCTTTAGCACCAGAATCATTGAACTGATGAATAAGCTCGCGCTCGGTATATAAAGGATTCGTGTTAACAAGGATTAGCCCAGCCCTGATTGCGCCGTAGGCCGCGATGACAAATTGGGTGATATTGGGCAATTGAATGGCGATGCGATCGCCCGGTTTGAGTGTGGTCTTATTCTGTAAATAGGCGGCAAAGTAACGAGAGTCGCGTTCTATCTCATTAAAACTGCTGGTTTTACCAAGGCAGGCATAAGCGGGTTTATCGCCATAACGTAGGCTGGTTTTCTCGATCAGATCGACCAGTGATGAGTAGTCTAGTGTGAGTTGAGAGTCTTGATCGTATGCCATGCTGAACTACCTCAAAGATGATGTTTATTAGTTGTTATTATTCTGGAGTTAAACAGGTGTTTAGATTAGAGGGTGTTAGCACTAGAGGTCAATGCTTATCGCGAAAAACATCGCTATACCAGTAACGGTATCTTTATGTAACAAATAGTATTTTTACTCTAAAGCTCAGGCGTTAACGATAGCGTAATTATCGTGTCATCGATAAAGCACTAATAGTGCGTGAGTGGAGATCATTCGAGATCTGTCCTTTGAGGATTAGTGCTTGATTTAGAATGGCGCTTAGGTTGATCCCCCAAGCGCCGATTTAGCGGTTAATGTAGACGGTTACCGATATTAACCGCTAAAAGTCTAGGGACTAAAGAATCCGGTTTCTTGACTCACTTGCTGGCTTGGCTGTTTCACATCCGTCACCGAGAATTGGATCATTTTGCGTCCAGAGGGGATGGCATCCTTATCGGCTAATACTGTGACGGGATAGTCTACTTGTTCACCCGCAGCCAAGGTAATAATAGGATCGGCAATCAAGCTGAAGGGCATTTCACTGTCAACAGCGAGTTGATACTGCTTAGTGTCCTGCGTTTTGTTGCGGATCTTCAGCTGATAGGTGTTTTCAATCTTATTGTCAGCCGTTTCGCGGTACAGGCTTTGACGGTCTCGGATCACGTTAAGCTGGATTTCGCTGCGGCTATTTAAATCTAAACCTATCACTATCAGCATGATCACGACCGCTGCGCCGTAGCCTAAGAATCGCGGCGAGCGCCAATAGGAGTAGCTGACTCCCTTAAGATCATTCTCACTCATGTAGCCGATAAGGTTCGGTTTATAATCGAATTTCAACATGGTTTCATTACAAGCATCGACACAGGCACCGCAGTTGATGCACTCATATTGCAAGCCGTTACGAATATCTATTCCTGTTGGGCACACTTCGACACATAAATTACAGTCAACACAATCACCAAGATTACTCTCTCTGAGATTGGTTTCTTGCTTACGTTTACGTGGGCCGCGGGATTCACCGCGCTGTGCATCATAGGTCACGGTTTTAGTGTTGGCATCGAACATTACAGCTTGGAAACGTGAATAGGGACAGCAATGTAGACACATTTGCTCGCGCATCCAGCCCGCATTCAGATAAGTACAAATGGCGAAAAACCAGACCCAGCTTGTCACCCAAAAGCTAGCATTGCCCGTAAAAATGTCGATATAGAGTTCACGGGCGGGAATAAAATAGCTGATAAAACCACAGCCAGTGAGCAGGGCGGCGAGACCCCAAAGTAAGTGCTTGGTGCTTCTTTTACCGATTTTGCTGCCAGACCAGGACGCTTTGTCGAGTTGCTTGCGTTTGTTGCTGCTGCCTTCGATGCGCGTTTCTATCCACACATAGATAAAGGTCCACGCAGTTTGTGGGCAAAGATAGCCACACCAAACGCGGCCCCAGAATACGGTAATAAAAAACAGACCGAAGGCGGCGGCGATAAAAATCCATGCGAGTAGGGTAAAGTCCTGTGGCCAGAGCGTGATGCCAAAGAAGAAAAACTGTTGCTGGCTGATATCTAACAATATCGCTTGGCGGCCATCGATTGAGATAAACGGCAGGGCGAAAAACAACACGATCAGCAGGCTATTCATCATGGTTCGCAGGCGCTGAAAATCACCTTTCTGCTCACGAAAATGGATGTTGCCAGAGGGCGTATTGCTCCCTGTTGCAGTTTCGCTGGAGAGGATTTTAATCGGAATGTGCAGCTCGACTGAGGAAGGTTTCGCGTTCACACTCTTATTCACACTTGGAGAATTGGGGGTAACTTCGCTCTTGGGCATAAAGGGTCCTAACGGCTTAAATAAGATTCGCCTCCCTATAGCAAGCGCTAGGCCAAGTTTTAACTGATTCAACCTTATGATATATATGGTTATTTTATGGTGCGAGCTAAGTGGTAGTCGCGATATATCACACATTGGCGATATATCGCGTTTTTAGCTTGTGTGGTTAGAGTTATATTTCACTCGATTGACGTTGGATCCCCAGTTTTGTCATCCGCGATCTTAACGTACTTGCCGGAACGCCTAGCACATTCGCCGCGCCGAGTGGACCGGATATTCGCCAGTTTAAGCGTTTAAGGGTCTGTTCTATATGTAAGGCTTCCGCTTCTGCTAAGGTTTGGCCTTGTGCTTGAGCTAAGGGGTTGTTGCTCGGCATCGCATGGATCTGCAGAATATCGCCTTGGGATAGAATGGCTTCGCGTTCGAGAATATTTTGCAATTCGCGCACATTGCCCGGCCATGTGTAAGCCATGAGTTTTTGCAGCCCTTTTTGGCTCACACCGCGGATTTTTTTGCCTAACTTACGATTCAAGCTGTGCAGTATATGGCTGACGAGTTCGGGGATATCTTCGATCCTCGCACGCAGTGGCGGTACTTGAATTGGGAATACATTCAAGCGGTAATAGAGATCCATCCGAAATAATCCTTGCTCGACTCGCTTGAGTAAGTCGTGGTGACTGGCGGCGACCAAGCGAATATCTACTTGAATGGTTTCGCTGCCTCCGAGGCGTTCGAAGGATTGCTCTTGGATGACCCGCAGTAGTTTTGATTGTGCTTCTAAACTGAGTTCTGCCACTTCGTCGAGGAACAGTGTGCCTTGGTGAGCAAGTTCGAAGCGACCTTTACGGCGGCTGGTGGCACCGGTAAATGCGCCTTTTTCGTGACCAAAGAGTTCACTTTCTAACAAGGATGCTGAAAACGCGGCGCAGTTGACACTGATCATAGGTTTATCTTTGCGGCGACTGAGTTGATGTAAGTTACGGGCAACGAGCTCTTTTCCTGTGCCATTTTCACCACAAATGAGCACAGTACTGTCGGTATTGGCTACCATATGCAATTGCTGGATCATGTGGCGGATCACGCTACTGCCACCCGAAATATCCACATCACCCGTTTTGTCAGCTAGTTCTGCCTGTAGGTAATGATTCTCGGAGGCTAGTCGCTCCGAGAGCGCTTGCACTTGCGCCAACGCTTGACGTAATGACTGCTCCGTTTGCTTTTGGATACTAATGTCACGAAATATCGCGACTACGCCAATGAGTTCATTATCACGGTAAACGGGCGTAGAACTGTAATGCACGGGAAAGCTACTCCCATCTTTACGCCAGAACACATCATGGGTGATTTCGCGGGTAATGCCATCCTTTAATGTGTTGTAAATTGGGCAATCTTCTTGGGGATAATGGCTACCATCGGCATGGCTGTGATGATGACAGTTATGGATATTTTTGCCCAGTAACTCTTCATTTTTCCAACCTGTCATGCGTTCAGCCGCGGGATTGATAAACACCGCATTCCCGCTTAAATCAAATCCATAAATACCTTCACCGACAGCGTTAAGCAGTAACTGATTTTCAGGCAAGAAATGCTTATCGACTGATTTTTGATTATTGACCGAAATCTTATTTGTCATCTGCGGTACTCAAGCTTGGCTGGTATTGCCCGAGTATACCTTAAGTTGCATGTCGCGATATATCGTGTCTTTGATTGAGTTAGTGAGTATTTCCCACTTTATGGTGACTTATGGGTTTTACATTTTGGCGCCCTAAAGTGCATTTTACCTAACGACACACCTTAAAAAATATTCACTTATAACAAACTGATCTAAAAGAGAAATGACTAATATTCATTCAAAAGTCTGATTTAATATTGGATATTGTCTTATTTATGTTATAAAAATGTTCTTGTTATGTAAAAAATAACTTTGTATTGACCGTAGTTGCAAGGTTTAGGGATGAGAATCGCATAAAGCAGGTCAGGTATTCTAAAAAAATAATAAGCAGTTGGGATGAATATGATGACCTCAAAGAAGCAGAAGTTTGGATTAAGTGCAGTCAGTTTGGCGATTACATTAGCTTTGTCTGGTAGCTTCATTAGCCCGCAAGCCATGGCTGAGGAAGAAGACGCTGCTGTTAAAAATGAAGGCGTGGAAAAGATTGCGGTTGTTGGTTCACGTGCGGCACCACGCTCAATCGGTGATTCCCCCGTTCCAATTGATATTATTAGTAGTGACGACTTAAAAAAGAATGGTTCGACTGACATGATTGATATGTTGGTGACCTCAGTACCTTCGTTTAACTCGCGCGCTCAACCCATCAGTGATGCGGCAACCTTAGTACGTCCCGTTAACTTACGTGGTTTGCCATCCGACAGTACTTTAGTGTTAGTCAATGGTAAGCGTCGTCACCGCGCAGCTGTGATTGCGTTCCAAGGCGGCGGCATTAACGATGGTGCTCAAGGTCCTGATATTTCGGTTATTCCTGGTTCTGCATTGAAGCAAGTCGAAGTGCTGCGCGACGGCGCTGCGGCGCAATACGGCTCTGATGCGATTGCAGGGGTCATGAACTTTGTCTTAAAAGATAATTCCGATGGTGGGTCCATCACAGTGACCCAAGGTGAATATTACGAGGGTGACGGTGCCACGACCACAGTCGAAGGTGATGTTGGTTTACCGTTGACGGATAATGGCTTTGTTAACTTAAGCTTCCAGTATAAAAATGCGGATGCAACCAGTCGTAGTGTGCAGCGTCCCGATGCGGCTAACTTAGCTGTGCAGGGCAATACTGCGATTAATGACCCCGCTCAAGTATGGGGTAATCCTGAAATCAATGATGACTACTCAGTGTTCATCAACTCAGGCTTAGACATTAATGCCAATATGCATGCCTATGCCTTTGGTAACCTGTCATCCCGCGATGCTGTGGGGGGATTTTATTATCGTAATCCGCAGGACCGCAGTAATGTGTATACCCCTCCTGAAGGCGGTAATTTATTAGTCGGAGCTATAAATGGTGATCAATCGTCTTGTGTGGTAGTGCCAATTCCTAAAGTTGATACAAACAACGACGGTATTCCCGATGCTGATGGTAACGTCTTAGATACCGATGCTTATAAGGCCATGGTTGCCGATCCCAATTGCTTTGCTATGAACCAAATTTTCCCCGGTGGTTATACACCGCAGTTCACTGGGACCATTGAAGATATGTCTTTCTTCGCTGGTGTAAAGGGCGATATCGGCGAGTGGAATTACGATTTCAGCGCCGGTACCGGTAGTAACAAAGCCAGCTTCGGCCTTAAAAACTCGTTAAACCCATCATTGGGATTAGATACCCCAACTGATTTCGATACCGGTGCCTATGAGCAAGTTGAAACCACAGTTAACTTAGACTTCTCGCGTTTTATTACTATAGGCGGCATCGAAGACATTAGCTTTGCTTCTGGTTTTGAATGGCGTAATGAGTCGTTTGAGATTTTTCAAGGTGATGAAGCCTCGTGGATTGCTGGCCCCTATGCCGAGCAAGGCTTCAGCATCGGCTCGCATGGATTTAAAGGTTTTGGCCCTGAGTCTGCGGGTAAAAATTCCCGCCACAATATTGGTATTTATACGGATTTAGAAGCCTATTTAAGTGATGACTGGTTACTCGGTTTAGCGCTGCGTTACGAAGACTTCTCTACCTTCGGCGACACTTTAAATTACAAGCTGACGGCGCAGTATTCCGCAACGGATGAGTTGTCGTTCCGCGCTTCACACAGCACGGGCTTTAGAGCGCCAACGGTGGGTCAAGAAAACGTTGTCAATACGCAGACATCGATTATTGATGGTCAGTTGATCCAGACCTTTATTGCACCACCCACCGATCCTTTGGCGGCATTCTATGGCGGGGAAGTGTTAAAGCCTGAAGAGTCAATAAGCTATGCATTAGGTGCTGTCTATGAGTACGAAAACTTTTTCTTAACGGTCGATTATTACAACATTGGTGTAGAGGGTCGTATTGCGCAGTCGAGTAAGATTGATGTTAAAGCTGAAGATTATGATGCGCTGCGTGCGGCGGGGGTTGAGTTCCCTGAGTTGATCCAAGGCGTGAGTTATTACACCAACGACTTTGATACTACCACTCAAGGTATCGACATCGTCGCCTCCTATGATGCGGAAATTCTGTCGGGTAATGCTAAATTCAGTCTTGCCTATGGTTGGACCGATACCAGCGTTGATAAATTCGATCCCGAAACCACTGATGAAGGCAAGGTTCGCCGTTTAGAAGATGGTATTCCTGCACACCGTGCAACCTTGACCTGGGCGCAGTCATGGGATCAGTTAAGCATGTCACTACGTGGTAACTACTTCGGTGAGTACTATGCGACTCATGCTGATGATACCTCTGATTGGGGTTCTGAAATGGCCGATGCTGCTGTCACCATAGATTTGGAAGTGAGCTATGAGTTATTTGATGGCTTAACCCTGGCGGTAGGGGCAAATAACCTATTCGACCAAAAAGCGCAAAAGCTGAAAGTGGGCGATGATTACGCTTATTCTCAACTTGGTGGCGTTTACTATGAAAGTGGGCCGTTCGATTACAACGGTGGCTTCTACTATGGCCGTGTAAATTACCGTTTTTAATGAGTAAGCCAATTTATAGAAGCGATTTCTAACCCACCTTTCAAGAAATTTGGCTTTTATAGATTTGAAGTGAAGTGAGCAAAAAGGCTGCAGTGCAGCCTTTTTTATTGGTTGTTTTTCCGTTAGCTGCGATTCGTTTGTGCGGCAGCAAGGCCATTCAGCACATCACTCATACTGAGTTTTGACGGCAAAAGAATGCCATTGGGTGCGCTTGGACCGTAGATTTTATTGTAGGGCGTACCAGGTACACCTTCATGGCGCATATAGCTTTCAATCGTTTTGTTGGCCTCACTCCAGTTGCCTTGCATCAGGATAATGTTGTCTGCCATTAAGGCATTCACAATTTGTTCCCTGTGGGTGACTTCGGCTTTATTGGTTTGGCAAATGGTGCACCAATCTGAAGTGATATCGACAAACACTGTATAGCCTTGGGCAACCAGAGGCGCAATTTGCTCGGGCGCTAAGGTGTGCCATTGCAGTTTTTGATAGGCTTGATAATCCTCGCCTTTATGCACAAATCCAATAATAGCGCCAAGTCCTAAGGCGAAAAATCCCAGTACAAATATCACCGCCAGCGGTATGGTTTTTCCTTTTTGTCTTTGCCAAATCAGCAGCAAGATAGCGCCGATTAATAGACAAAGAATGACAATACTGATCAGAGTAATAGTGCTCATAAAATTTCCTGCTGGAGAATGGCGTGCCTTTATTAAACATAGAGGCTTAGGAATACAGACTTAGATTCGTGCTTATCTTAGCGGTTAACGGCTTAAATCAGCGTGAATTTATGGGATTTCATTTGAGCTGCCCTTTGACGCATTCAGTTGCAATTGTGTTTTGCGCCTGCTGTTGAGTCTTTGTAAGCTGGGCAAGATGATAGTTACCGCTATAACAAAAATAAAAGGAAATAAGATGACACCTTTACTATCGCGTCGACGCTCGTCGGCTAGGCCGCTTTGGTCATTATTACTGTTGCCGTTGATCGTATTCTGCTCGAGCCTGAGCTATGCCGAACCCGCCAAAAAGGCCGAAGATAAAGCCGACAAGCTTGTCCCTGAGGTGGTTAAAACCGAGCATAAGATGACGATTCAAGGGCAAAAAGTCAGTTACCAAGCGATAAGTGGCGAGATTATTTTAAAGGATGATAAAGACGAGCCGCTGGCGAGTATTTTCTCTATTACCTATTTACGTAACGATGTTAAAGATAGCAGTACACGCCCAGTCACTTTTATCTTTAACGGCGGTCCGGGTTCGGCCTCACTTTGGTTGCACATGGGCTTATTCGGTCCTAAACGTGTGGTGGTACCAGATGCAAAGGACGATGGCGCAGCACCTTATCGCATTGAGTCAAACGATTACTCTATGCTCGATGAGTCCGATCTTGTGTTCATCGATCCCGTAGGTACTGGCTTTAGCCGCGCTTTGGGCGATAAAAAAGGTGCGGATTTTTGGGGCGTGAAAGAAGATGCCCAGTCGATAGCCGAGTTTATTCGCCGCTGGTTGATTGAGCATAAACGTTGGAACTCCCCTAAATATTTGGCCGGCGAGAGTTACGGTACTACTCGCGCGGCAGCACTTGTGAATGAATTGCAGGGAGGTTGGACTGACATTTCGGTCAATGGAATTATGCTGATTTCATCCATTCTCGATTTTAGTCATGCCCGCTACCAACCGGGTAATAATCAACCATACATTGGTTTTTTACCGACCATGGCGGCGACGGCTTTTTACCATAATAAAGTCAGCGCTGCGGATAAAGCCTTGGGGCTGGAGGCCTTTATTGAGGAGGCGCGCCAATTTGCGATCAAAGATTATGCCCTCGCGTTGTTGCAAGGCAGCCGCTTAACACCCGAGGCATATCAAGCTGTACGTCAAAGCTTGGCGCGCTTTACGTGTTTAAGTGAGCACTATTTAGATCGTGTTAATTTGCGCGTGAGCGCCAGTCGATACACTAAGGAGCTGCTCAGAGATCAAGATTTGACGATAGGACGCTTAGACAGCCGCTACACAGGTAAAGACTACGACAGTGGCGGCGACTCAACCGATGATGATCCATCAGGTTATGGGATTGATGGCGCTTATACTGCTGCCATGCATCAATATCTGTATGACGATTTGGGCGTGACCTTATCCCGTCCTTTCAATGTACTTTCTGTTGATGTGAACCGGAGTTGGAATTGGAATATCAGTGGCAAGCAGATGCACTATGTCAACGTCGCGCCTTATCTTGGCCAAGCGCAGCGTGAGAACAAAGATCTGCGGATTTTTGTCGGCAACGGTTACTTTGACTTTGCGACACCATTTTTTGCCACCGAAAATACCTTTGCCGATAACGGCATAGATAATAGTCGTGTGAGTATGCATTACTATAAAGCGGGGCACATGATGTACGTTGAGCCCGAATCCTTAACTCTGTTAGTGAAGGATATCCGTGCTTTTTATCATCCTAAATAGCCGTTAATTTATCGACAAACGGATGGATTAGCGTTAACGCCTTAATGGCGCAATGCTAGAATAGCAAACAAGTTAAGGCCCCAGAGTTTATCTACATCAAAGGGGCCTTTTTATTCGGCGTAAGGTGTGTTCAATGAGTTTTAGTACTTGGTTAGGTTTATTGGCTATTTGTTGTTTGGGGGCTATGTCGCCGGGCCCAAGTTTAGCTATGGTGGTGCGCCATACCTTAGGCGGTGGACGGGGCAAGGGTATAGTTTGCGCGTGGGCACATTCAATGGGCATTGGGATTTATGCGTTGGTGACGTTACTCGGCTTAGCCGTCGTACTTAAAAAGGCGCCCTTAGTCTTTAATGGCATTGCGATTCTCGGTGCTTTGTATCTGGCTTGGATGGGAGTTCAGGCGCTGCGTTCCAAGGGCGGTATGCAAGCTAAATTGGCCGCAGGGGAGGCGACAGATACCTTGACCGCCGCCCGTGATGGTATCGCCATTTCCTTATTCAATCCTAAAATCATGCTATTTTTCCTCGCATTATTCAGCCAATTCGTGATGGTGGCCGACAGCATGACAGCTAAAGCCTTAATCGTTTTTACCCCATTGGTGGTCGATGGCCTTTGGTACACGCTTATCGCTTTATTGTTATCCCACTCAAGCGTGTTGCCTAAGTTACGGGAAAAGGCTGGGTTAATTGATAAGTTGTCTGGCGTGGTATTGATACTGCTAGCGATCCGCGTGGTGTACACGCTTTAGTTACTTATTGCAGGTCATCTGTTTCAACAAACAAAAACGCCATCAATCGATGGCGTTTTTTATGTTTTCGCTATGCATGAAGGGCGTGCTTAGCCTTTAAACATTTGCACTGAATTGTCGGTCTCTTCTGCCACCGCTTCTTGGAGAATCGGCGGATTCGCGATGTGATCGTCTAAGTTGTCACTCAGCATTTCTTTGAATTCACTGCTAAACCATTCTAATGCGCTTTCTTTCTCGGCGCCGAGATCCGCTGATTTAATCGCGGCTTCGAAGGCGTTAAAACGTGCCGCGGCAAAACGCAGTGCCGTGCCAACTTTACCTACATCTGCTTCTTGTTGGCTTAGCTGATTGGCTAAGGCAATAAACTGATCGGCAAGTTCGTAAATGGTGGTGTTGCTCGTGTCGGTCATGGCGTTCACTCTAAAAAGTAACAGATTAAAGTTCGATTCTAACTTAATTGACGTAAGAAGGAATCGTCAGGCATTAACTATTGGGATCTGTGTCGGTAATGACGACTCCGGTTTGGGAGTCATAACTGATCGAGAGTTTGTCGTTTGTTCGATAGAAATAAGTGCACTTGCCAGGATTGGTATAACTGGCTTTGTAGTCGGTTTCTGTCGCATCAACATTTAAGCGCGAGACACTCGGTTGAGTATTTTGGAATAACACTTCCCATACTGAGATACAGTCTTCGACATTATCAAGCGACGGAGAGGCTTCATTACCAAAGATATAGTGCTGTGCAGGCCAGCCGAAGGCGTTGAAATCCACTTGTTCTGATTGCGCCGTGCCAAATACGGGTAAGTCTTCTTTTGGACCTGAGCCCACTTTTACCGCCCAAACGGAGCGCGCCAGATTGATGGCTGACTTAAAGCCACCGCCTGCGGCTTTGACTGTGGCGATTTGCGCATCTTGCTGCACATTGATAAATTTTGGCAGGGCCACTACCGCTAAAATACCGAGCACTATGATGACCACCACAAGCTCTACTAAGGTGAAACCCGTTTGATGTCGTTGTATCAATTTATCAGAATGTTGGATCATCATGGCGTATTAGACAGTGCGAGAATGGGCGCACTATAGCATTTAAATTCGAATGTTTTAAATTGAAAGTCTTAAAGTGAAACACTGCAAACATAGCCTTATCACTCATCGACAAGCATAACCTTCAAACTTGCCATTCTACAGCAGGACTTTTAAGCTAGCCCGATAATAGGATTGAGGAAGTAAAATCGTGACTCAGGTGACATGGCAAACATTTATCGATGGGCAAAGGGCTTTGCCTTATTTTCAGCAACTAAGTGCGTTTGTAGACAATGAACGTAGGGTTGGGAAAGTGGTTTATCCACCCGAAGCTGATGTTTTTAATGCTTTTACTATGACTCCGCTTGAAAAGGTCAAAGTGGTATTGATTGGCCAAGATCCCTATCACGGCCCAGATCAAGCCCATGGTTTATGCTTTTCGGTTAAGCGCGGTATTAAACCGCCGCCTTCCTTAGCCAATATGTACAAGGAATTAGCGACGGATATTGATGGCTTTACCATTCCATCCCACGGGGATTTATCCGCATGGGCGGAGCAGGGGATCTTAATGCTCAATACGGTATTAACCGTTGAGCAAGGTAAGGCACATTCCCATGCCAAAGCGGGCTGGGAAGTGTTTACGACTGCAGTGCTGGAATTATTGAATCGCCAGACACAGCCGGTTATCTTCGTGCTTTGGGGCAGTCACGCCATCAAAAAAGGTCAAGTGATTACTGCACTGCAACATCAAGTGCTTACTGGGCCGCATCCTTCACCTTTATCGGCTTATCGTGGTTTCTTTGGCTGTGGGCATTTTTCTCAAGTGAATCAATTATTACTTGAGCGGGGCGAGGCGCCGATCCGCTGGCAGGTTTAATCTTAGGGTTGCGAGTTTGAGGCAATAAAAAAGGTCTTACTGAGTAAGACCTTTTCTTTGGGCTAAAAATGAATTAGCGAGTAATCAATGATTACGGTCGACCGAAATCTTAGCTAGCGCAACTAAGGCTTGCTTGTAGTCGCTGTCGGGTAGAATCGATAATGCCTCGATGGCTTTCTCTGATTCTTCAATCGCTTTTTGCTGGGTGTAGTTTAACGCGCCGCAATGGTGCAGTGCTGCCACTATTTTATCTATGGCCTGTGTACCATCGCCTTGCTCAATTGCTTGACGTATGAGGTGTTTCTCTTCGTCTGTGCCATGGGCAATGGCATAGATGAGTGGCAGAGTTGGTTTACCTTCAGCAAGGTCATCACCTATGTTTTTGCCTAGCTCATCACTGTCGGCGGTATAGTCGAGTAAATCGTCGGTAAGCTGGAAGGCGGTACCAAGATACTTACCATAGTTACCTAAGGCGGTTTCTTGCTCTGGCGTCGCACCCGCTAACACACCCGCAAGCAGAGTAGCCGCTTCAAACAACTTAGCTGTTTTACAATAAATGACCCGCATATAGCTTTCTTCTGTGGTATCAGGATCGTTGCAATTCATCAGTTGTAAGACTTCGCCCTCGGCCAACACGTTCGTGGTATCCGCTAACACTCTGAGCACTTTCATGCTGTCGAGTTCAGTCATCATCTGGAATGAACGGGTATAAAGAAAATCCCCGACCAGCACGCTGGCGCTATTGCCGAACAGTGCGTTGGCGGTTTCTCGTCCGCGGCGCAATGTCGATTCATCAACTACATCATCGTGGAGCAATGAGGCCGTATGGATAAACTCAATAATCGCCGCTAGCTTAAGATGCGCTTCGCCTTCGTAGCTCACCGCACGTGCGGCTAATACCGACAGCAGAGGACGAAGACGTTTACCACCACCATTAATAATGTAAAAACCTAATTGATTAATTAGGGCGACATCTGATTCAAGCTGTTTATATATCAGCTGATTGACTGCTTGCATATCAGTGTCAGCCAGTTGACGAATAGCGTTTAAATCCATAGTAGACTCTGGTTGTGGGGTCATTACGTACCGGCCCCTGTTTAGGCTCACGTGTTATAATGAAATGAATTTTACCTAAAATTCTGACATATGACAGCACTAGCTCAACTAATGTGAGAGTTAATCCGGTCTTTTTTTATTCTTTCCTAATTAGGGCTTGCCAGAGTTAGATTCTTCGCGTAAACTCCGCGCCCATTGTCAATAAAGTTTTTATAGCACCCTGCCTCATCCAAGAATGAGCCCGCGTGTTAGGAATTGGAGTAAAATAGCTATGTACGCTGTTTTTCAAAGTGGTGGTAAACAACACCGTGTAGCCGAAGGCCACACTGTTCGTTTAGAAAAGTTAGAAGTTGCAACTGGTGAAACTATCGAATTCGATCAAGTTCTTTTGATCGCTGATGGCGAAACAGTGCATGTTGGTGCTCCTTTAGTAGCTGGCGGTAAAGTCGTTGCTGAAGTTGTAAGTCACGGTCGTGGCGATAAAGTAACTATCGTTAAGTTCCGTCGTCGTAAGCATCACGACAAGAAAATGGGCCACCGTCAGTGGTTCACTGAAGTTAAAATTACTGCTATCAACGCATAATAGGAGTCTAACTCATGGCACATAAAAAAGCTGGCGGTTCTACTCGTAACGGCCGCGATTCAGAAAGTAAACGTCTAGGTGTTAAGCGCTTTGGCGGTGAATCAGTTCTAGCTGGTAACATTATCGTTCGTCAACGTGGTACTAAATTCCACGCTGGTGTAAACGTAGGTATTGGTCGTGACCATACTCTGTTTGCTCTGACTGACGGTAAAGTGAAATTCGAAGTTAAAGGCGCTAATAACCGTAAGTTTATTAGCATCGAAGCTTAATTTTCGAACCTAGCTTATACTGTTAAAGCCCCGCCATTGGTGGGGCTTTCTGTTTTTTGTGCTTCTATTTACGCCGTGTAGATGCTTGAGTTGGTAAATGATTACCAAGAATGAGCATTGACAGGTAAGATTGGGAGCAAAGTATCTCGAGTTTTTTGGCGACCAATGAAGTTAGACGGTATAATTGCTTCATTCAGTGGTGCCAGGAGTAAGTATGAAGTTTGTCGATGAGGCAGTAATTAGGGTCGAAGCAGGCGACGGCGGTAGCGGTTGTGTTAGCTTTAGGCGCGAAAAGTATGTACCTGATGGTGGTCCTGATGGTGGTGATGGTGGCGACGGTGGCAGTGTTTTCCTGCAAGCTGACGAAAACTTCAACACTTTGATCGAGTTCCGTTTTGAACGTTTTCACATGGCTGAGCGTGGCGAAAATGGTCGTGGCCGTGATTGTACCGGTCACAGCGGTAAAGATCTGATCTTGAAAGTTCCTGTTGGTACTCGCGCGGTCGATCATGATACTGAAGAAGTCCTTGGGGATTTAACGACCCACGGTCAAAAGCTATTGGTTGCCAAAGGTGGTTTCCATGGTTTAGGTAACACCCGTTTTAAGAGCAGTACTAACCGTGCTCCACGTCAAAAGACGTTAGGAACACCCGGTGAAGTACGCAGCCTTAAATTAGAGTTGTTACTGCTGGCTGACGTTGGTTTGCTTGGCATGCCTAACGCGGGTAAGTCGACATTCATTCGTGCGGTTTCCCGTGCAACGCCGAAAGTGGCTGATTATCCGTTTACAACACTAGTGCCTAACTTAGGTGTGGTTAATCCACGTCCTGGTCAAAGCTTTGTGATTGCGGATATTCCAGGTCTCATCGAAGGCGCTGCCGATGGTGCGGGTTTAGGTATTCGCTTCTTAAAGCATCTTGAGCGTTGCCGTATTCTGCTGCACATCATCGATATTGAGCCGATTGACGGAACCGATCCGGTTGAGTCTGCGCGCGCTATTGTTGGTGAGCTTGAGAAGTATTCTCCAAAGTTGGCGAGCAAGCCGCGTTGGTTAGTCTTTAACAAAACCGATTTGCTGCTCGAAGAAGAGCTGCAAGAAAAGGTTGACCGTATCGTTAAAGAAATGGGTTGGGAAGGTGACGTTTACACGATTTCTGCCTACAACCGCGACGGCACTAATGAGTTGGCATTAAAACTCCTCGATTATATTGCGAGCCTGCCACCAGAAGACAATGAGGTTGACCCAGATAGTGAAGTCGAGTTCAAGTGGGATAATTATCATCAAGCCAACCTTGATTCATTAAATGAAGACTATGTTGATGAAGATGATGACGACGACTTTGATGATGACGACTACGACGTAGAAGTTATTTACCAGAGATAATCTTAACGTCCTAATTTTGAGAGTTCAGTGTACGCAGATACTCAAAATGATATTACTCGGCAAGTTGTGCGTGCTGCACAACTGCTACTGGCCTACGGCGCAGAATCTGATTTAGTTGAAGAAATCAGCCAGCGTCTAGGTCAGGCTTTAGGCCTTGCCAGCGTAGAACTCTCCATTTCCTCCAATTCCCTCGTATTAACCAGTTTGGTTCATGGTCGATGCATCACTACGACTCGTCGCATCCGTGAGCATGGCATTAATATGACCATAGTTTGTGAATTGCAACGCATCTGTTTATTAGCTGAAAAAGGGCTGTATGGCCCCAATGAAGTGCGTAAACGTTTGGCGCGGATTGAGCCTAAAAGCTATCCTCCAAGCTTAGTTGTCTTCATGATTGGCCTGTCTTGTGCTAGTTTTTGTCACCTGTTTAATGGTGATCTTATCTCGTGTGTGATTACCTTTTTTGCCGCAGCAGTGGGTATGTCTGTACGTTTAGCGATTGCTAAACGGCATTTTAATTTATTGATTAACTTTGCCGTCACCGCTTTTGTCACCAGCATGTTGGCTCAGACGGGCTATGTGTTTGAATTGAGTGAAACCCCTAAGGCAGCAATGGCAGCGAGTGTGCTAATGCTAGTGCCTGGTTTTCCGATGATCAATGCGATATCGGATATGGTGAAAGGGCATATGAATGTCGGCATTTCCCGTTGGGGCCATGCGACTTTGTTGACCGTTTCTTCGGTCATCGGGATTACGATCGCGATGCAGATCGGCGGGATTTTCCTATGATGGAATTACTGATAACGCTGTTGCACGATGCTTTTTTCTCAGCAATCCCCGCCGTAGGATTTGCTATGGTGTTTAATGTTCCTAAACGATTTCTTCCCTATTGCGCTATAGCGGGAGCCATTGGTCATAGCTCGCGCACCTTAATGCTACAGTTTGGTTTACCAATTGAGTGGGCCACCTTTGCCGCGGCTGCTATCGTCGGGATTATTACCATAGGGTTTGGAAAGCGCCACTTAGCGCCACCTTTAATGTATGCTGTCGCCGCTATTATTCCTATGATCCCTGGCACTTATGCCTTTAATACTGTCATTGCCTTAGTGCAACTGACTGCCCAGTCTCAGGTGAGCCCTGAACTGACGGCACAAGTGATTAGTAATGGCCTCAAAACCGTCTTTATTCTCGGGGCGTTAGCTGTGGGGCTGGCTATGCCGAGCTTGCTGTATTTCAGAACCCGCCCCGTCATTCAATAATTCTATTTCAATAAAACAGGAGTGAGCATGCGCATTGCTATGATAGCCGCGATGGCAAACAACCGAGTCATCGGAAAAGAGAATAAAATGCCATGGCATCTTCCAGAAGATCTACGTCACTTTAAAGCCATGACCCTAGGTAAGCCTGTGGTGATGGGGCGTAAGACCTTTGAGTCCATTGGTAGACCCCTTCCTGGCCGACATAACATAGTGATTTCACGTCAAACGGATCTCGTCATTGAGGGAGTGACCTGTGTGACCTCTTTTGATGCAGCCAAACAAGCCGCCGGCGAGTGTGAAGAGTTAGTGGTAATTGGTGGCGGTCAGCTTTATGCCGAGTTATTACCTTACGCAGATACCTTATATTTGACGCAAATCAAGCTAGAAGTTGAGGGCGATACATTTTTTCCCCATTGGGATGACGGAACTTGGAAAGAAACGGAATCTTTGTCTAGTATAAATGCGGATGGTTTGGAATATCGCTTTATCAATTTGGTGAAAAAATGTTAAATTGCAGCCTCTGTTGTGTACCCAGTGTGTATGGGGTGTCAGTTTATCTAACGTATTGCATCATATCGGACATTTAGTTTTCACGGAAAGAAGAGATAGCCGATTTCGTTATCCTAGATTTCGAACGAGAGCTAAAGCCAAGAGGTCAATACCCTTTAGAGACGAGATGCAGCCCATACAAAATTGATAATAAAACTATAAGAAAGTATTAAGGAGTATCGGATGCGTCTTATGCCTGTAGCCTTGGCTGCGTTAATTGGATTTAGCTATATCACTGTACCAACCCCTGCTGTTGCGGGCGTTGATCCACTTGTCGCGAGTATTTGCGATTACGTAAAAGCTAACGATAAAAACCGCCTACGTAAAAAATTAAAAGAAAGCCGCGTTAAGCTACGTCAGATTTACAGTGGCATCAGTTGCGATGGCGCAAGTCTATTGCGTACCGCTTACGGCGCGAGTGCTAATGATGCCGGTGAGTTTGTGGCTAAACGTTTGTCAGTGACGGAACTGAGTGTCGCTGAAGCCGATGGTATGACTATCCAAGCTTGGGCTGAAGCAAACGGTCATGGTGATAGCCCTATCACTGCTGCAGTGAAAGAGCGTCTTGGCGCTGCTGCGGGCGGCGAAGAAGAGTAATCGCTGAGCTGGACTCGTTGCACCGAACTAGCGGCACTTTAGCTCTATTTGCAGCTTAGTAATATTAAGTGACGAGTATTAAGCAATTGGTTTAAGCCATTAGCGTTAAGAGTCTAGTATTAAGCGCTTTGCATTAAACATCTTGCCTTGAATCAGAAAAAATGCCGAACTTAAGTTCGGCATTTTTTATGGCCCTAATTTGCACTAAGTCGGTCAGACCGAGTGATTGGTATGATAGGGAAAGTAAATTTGGCGCAAAAAAAGGGCCGCTAAGCGACCCTTGGTTTAGAAGATTTTAGCAATTAACATTTAGACTCTAAATTCGCCGACTGAGGCTTGAAGCTCTTCGGCTAGTTTGGCAACTTGATGGCTAGACTGAGCCGTTTGATCTGCGCCGATAGCCGTTTCTTCCGAAATGGCAGCAATATGCTCCAGTTTTTCAGACACTTGCTGACTCACTAAATTCTGCTCTTGAGCAGCATGGGCGATATGAGTGCCTGAGTCATAGGCCTTATGCACAGACTGGCTAATGGTTTCGAGGGCAATGTTGGCTTGCTCAGTTTTTTCAACACAGGCATTTGCCTGAGCACGTCCCATATCCATGGCGGCAACGGCTTGCTCTGCACCTTGTTGCAACACTTCGATCATCTGTTGGATCTCTCGGGTCGATACTTGAGTACGTGAGGCTAAGCTACGGACTTCATCGGCAACTACCGCAAAACCACGACCTTGTTCACCGGCTCTAGCAGCTTCAATGGCGGCGTTAAGGGCGAGTAGGTTAGTCTGCTCTGCAATGCCACGGATCACATCCAAAATTGAGCCAATTGAGGCGCTATCAGACTGCACTTTATTGATCACAACGCCTGCCTTTGCCACTTCATCGGCTAAAGCCAAAATAGTCAGTTTGTTCTCTTCGGCAATGGCGCGCATATGCTGAGTTTCTTGGTCGGCTTGCTTGATTTGCTCAAGGGCTTGATCGGCACTTAACGACACTTGTTGCGCGCTAGAGCTCAGTTCTGTGGTTGCAGTGGCCACTTGGTCCACTTGGCTTTTTTGTTCTTGAATACCTGAGGTGGTTTGCGCTGTGATTGCTGACGTTTGTTCAGCTGCCGCGGCCAGTTGGTTCGACCTATCCAAGATACCGATAATCAAACTGCGTAAGCTATCGACGAGACGGTTGCAGTTTTTCGCTAGCTCCGCAAATTCATCGTGTCCAGAGTCATCCAGCTTATGGGTAAGGTTGCCTGAGGCTAAGACGTTAAGGGCATTGTTCACTTGGCTGAGTGAGCGTTTGAGCGGGTTCACTACAGCAAAACTCACAATGACAGCGACAACAATGGCAACTAACACCACAATCATTGTTTGTATGCTAGCAGAGTCAATCTTAGCTATGGTGTCGTTGCTCATGTTTGCGGCAACAAGTTCGATGTTATTACTCACATCATCCATGTTGGAATTAATAACTTTCACGTCTTTTTCGATAATAGCGAGTTTGAGCACAGCTTCTTTAGCATGGGAAAGCTGGCTCGATTTCAGCTGCAACATAGATTGCGGGCCGGTAACGAGCGCTAAAACTTTTTCAATATCTTTAGTGACTGAACTTAAGGTATCCGCATCGACGATACCTTGACCGTGACGATTCACATATTCAAGTTTGTTCTTGGTTTCGCTGATAATGTAGTCAAGTTCTTTAGAGATCAGTTCATGCTTACTGTCTTCTTCATTGGTGACTAAATCTGCGATAGTGGTGATGATATTCCCGAGGCTAGTATCAATCGCGCTGGCTGACGCGGCCAGACTTTGCTCATCGGGATTTTGACTGCTTTCTAAATCAACAATATCGAGCAGTTCCGATGAGGCATCATCGGCGGCATTTTCGAGTTTTTTCTTTAGATTAACTAACTGTTCTTGCTTGCTTAATGAAGCTTCACGTTCGGCGATCATAGCAAGGCTGTCTCGTTCAAAGCTTGAGAAACTACCGCTTAATTGGCTGATTAATGAGGTGAGCTCTGGCTGGCTTTTGACTAATTGGGTGATGTTGGCTATTTCGTTTTTGAACTGAGTTCCATGATCATCGAACACTTTGCGAATACTGGGAATATTGGCCGATTTAGGCGTGTGATAGGCAATCAGGATTTGTCTTTGTTGCTCACTCAAGGTTTCACTGAGGTGATTGGTCGACTTAAGCGCGGGCAAGCTTAATTCTTGCATCATCGCCGAGCTTGCTTTTAGGCTGTTGTTGGTGAGGTAGGATGTAAATCCTAGCACCACGAGCAAAAGCGTGACAATACCAAATCCGCCAATCACTCTGGTGGCTACGTTAAATTTCATAGGATACTCCGATTTTTATTATATTTTTCCAAATGAAAACAGGGTGATTTCAGGGTTAGGCGGCTCAGTCTGTTATCGACTTTAAGCTATTTTAGTTTAACTCTTTTTTAACTTTTTTTGCGTAATTTTTTGGTCTTTTTCAAGATGCCATAGGGTTAAGTGTTCACCCCAGCAACAACCTGTATCTAAAGCCTTTAATTTAGTATCGCCGACATTGCCCATCAGTGCTGCCCAATGGCCGAAAACCAAGGTGTGACTCTGGCGCAGGGGCGAAGCAAACTCAAACCAAGGTTTGAGTTGTGGATTAGTACAGTTTTCAGGAGGTTGTTTACAATCAAAATCGAGTCGGCCATCGACATAGAGGTAGCGCATGCGTGTTAATGCGTTGATGCAGTAACGTAGGCGCTCTATGCCAATTGCACTTGGGTCCCATTGTTCGGCACTATCCGAATACATTTGGCTTATCAGTGCCTCAAGATAATCATCTTGTTTGAGTGCGCAACTGACGAGTGCGGCTTCTTCTCTTAATACTTCAAGCGACCACTGCGGTGGCACACCCGCATGACTCATGATGAGTTGGTGTTCAGGTAATTCACGCATTAGGGGTTGCTGCCTCAGCCAGTCAATTGAGGCTGAAATGTCGGGCGATTCAAGAATTTCAGTTAAATTATCGCTGGGCTTAGCTCGTTTGAGCTTGCCGTGTAACGCCATTAAGTGGAGATCGTGATTGCCTAAAACCGTTTTAGCGGAATCACCTAAAGAACGAAAAAAACGTAGTGTAGCTAAGGAATCTGGTCCACGTGCAACAAGATCACCTACAGCCCAGAGTTCATCACGTGAGGGATTAAAATCGACCTTAGCGAGTAATTTTTGTAATTCAGCGAAACAGCCTTGAATATCACCAACAAAATAATGCGCCACAGTACCCCTTTCCTAACGATATTAATGTAGTAAGCCTGGGGTCGCTAAACGGAAGGGACGGATCGTCGCTTGGAAACGCTCACCCGATTCGCTGACCATACCATAAGTGCCATGCATTATGCCAAGTGGCGTATCGAGCACTGTGCCACTGGTGTATTGATAGGCGGTATTTGGCGCTATGGTGGGCGTTTCACCGACAACTCCGGCGCCTTGGACTTCACTGGTATTGCCATTGGCATCTGTGATTATCCAGTGACGGGTCTCGAGTTTTGCCGCCTGCTCCCCTAAATTGATGATAGTGATGGTATAGCTGAAGAGGTATTTTTCATCCTCGGGTGAGGACTGCTGCTCTATATATTCAGTTTTAACTTCAACCCGAATGGAGGTGTCCAATGCGCTCATTCTTGTTCCTAGGCTTTGGTATAAGGGCACCTAAGTGCCCTGATATATTTATGCTTTTTTATCACAAACCATGTTAGCCATAGCAACATACTGCTGCACGCTAATCTGCTCTGGGCGTTGACTTGAGTCAATCCCTAATTGCTCGAACTCATCGTCAGATAACATGTGCTTTAAGTTATTACGCAGAGTCTTACGACGCATATTGAACGCCGTAGTACAAAGGTGACGTAGTACGGTCACATCTTTGCAAGGGAATGGCTTGACCGCGTATGGCAGCAAGCGTACGACTGCTGAGTCGACCTTAGGCGCGGGCGTAAAGCTGTGGGGCGGCACTTCAAGAACCGGAACCACTTGGCAGAAGTATTGCGCCATTACCGTTAAACGGCCATAGGCTTTACAACCTGGGCTTGCCGATAAACGCAGTACCACTTCTTTTTGCAGCATAAAGTGCATGGTTTCAATCTGTTCGGCAAATTCGAACAGGTGGAACATCAGCGGCGTTGAAATGTTGTAAGGTAAGTTACCAAACACTTTCATCTTTTTGCCAGGCACACTCAGTTGACCAAAATCAAACTGCAGTGCATCACCTTGGTGAATGGTCAGTTTATCTTTAAGGACTGGGTGATGATGTAAGCGTTCAACTAGATCGCGGTCAAGTTCGACGACGGTCAGGTTATCTACAGCTTCGGCTACGGGTTCGGTTAAGGCACCAAGGCCTGGGCCGATCTCGACCATCACATGGTGATTATCGGGGGCAATTGCGCCCACAATGCGGTCAATCACATTGCCGTCGGTAAGGAAGTTTTGTCCGAAACGCTTTCTGGCCGTGTGGCCTAAATGTACTTTGTTGCTCATTAATAATGTAATCGTTTAGTTCTTTGAGGATAACTCAATGGCTTTATTCAGAGCACACACAAAGCTGCCAATATCGGCTTTGCCTGTACCCGCGAGTGTGAGCGCCGTACCATGGTCAACCGAGGTACGAATATAGGGTAAACCTAAGGTGATGTTTACCGATTTGCCAAATCCTTGTGACTTGAGAACGGGAAGTCCTTGGTCATGGTACATGGCCAAGACGACATCGGCGTCCTGTAAATATTTAGGTTGGAACAGGGTATCGGCCGGTAATGGGCCGACAATACTCATCTGGAACTCTTCTCGCAACTCGTTGAGTGCAGGAATAATCACGTCGATTTCTTCACGTCCTAAATGGCCGTCTTCACCTGCGTGTGGATTGAGGCCACAAACATAAATTTTCGGTGAAACTATGCCAAATTTGCTGATGAGATCGGCATGTAAAATCTTGATAATATGTTGTAGGCGTTGACGCGTTATCGCTTTTGCAACATAGGCCAGTGGAATATGTGTGGTCACGAGTGCCACTTGTAATCCCGGCGTTGCCAGCATCATCACCACATCTGGGCAATTTGCTTGATGGGCAAAAAACTCAGTATGGCCACTAAAGGAAATACCCGCTTGATTGATAATGCCTTTGTGTACCGGACCTGTCACGACAGCATCAAACTCGCCGCTCATGTTTTTCTCGCCCGCATAACGCAAGGTTTCAACTACATAAGTGCTGTTTTGCTCATCGAGCTGACCGCAAATCGATTCGGTCACTAGCTTGAAGGGGGCAATGGTTAATGTGCCCGCTTCTTGCGGTTTAGGCGCTTGATTTGGCTGGTAAGGGCGGAAAGTCACTTGCAAACCGAGTCGTTTAGCACGGCTGGTTAATAATTCTGGATCCGCACAAACGACTAACTCAGCAGGCCAAGCCTGCTGAGCGAGTTGTACGACTAAATCGGGGCCAATACCTGCGGGTTCACCAGGGGTAACGGCAATACGTTTAGTGCTCAATTAACATTAACCTCGATTGGTCTCTGGCTGGAAGATTTCAATGTATGCGTCTGAACGCATTTCGTCTAGCCAGTTTTGCAGTTCTTCGTTAAATTTGCGACGAAAGATCAACTGGTGCGCACGGTTGCTGTTGAATTGATCTGTGGCATCGGTTTTTCTGCGTTCTTCTAACTGAGTGATATGCCAACCGTGGGTGGTACGGAACGGCTCACTAATCTGGTCGGTTTTTAAGCTATTAAGAGTTTGAGCAAACTCAGGCACGTAAATGCTTGGTTCTGCCCAACCTAATTCGCCGCCTTTAGTGGCTGAACCAGGATCTTCAGAATATTGACGCGCTAGGTCTTCAAACTTAGCTTCACCTGAGCGAATTTGTTTCAGGAATTGCTCAAGCATAGCTTTAGCACGGTCTTCCGACAGAATTGGCGATGGCTTAAGCAAAATGTGGCGCGCTCTGACTTCTTCGATTTCTTTGGTTTGTAGGCCACGAGCATCCATGATCTTGATGATATGGAAACCTGCACCACTCTTAATTGGACCGATAATGTCGCCTGTTTTCGCGCCGTTGATCACTTCGGCAAACAGGGTTGGCATTTCGTTGATGTTCATGTAGTCCCAAATACCACCTTCGAGTGCTTTAGGACCCGAAGAAGACGCGATAGCAGTACGGCGGAAATCTTCACCACTCTTCAAACGCTCCAAAACGATATTGGCACGTTTACTCGAGGATTCCAGTTGTTCACTGGTTGGATTACTTGGCACGTCAATCAGGATGTGGCCAATTTGATATTCCACATCTTTCATCCCTTGTTCTTGGATGAGTTTGACTAGGCTGGTAATTTCCTGTGGTGACACTTGGATACGGCGTTGTACTTGAATACGTTGAATTTCACCTAAGGTGATTTCTTCGCGTAATTGCTCGCGGTATTGGCTAAAGCTTAACCCTTCGCTTTCAATTTTCTGTTGCATCTGGGCCACAGACATTTTTTGTTCGCGCGCGATGTTTTCAATCGCTTGGTCTAATTGTAAGTCACCAATATGCAGGCCGATACGATCTGCCATTTGCAGTTGTAAACGGGTCAAGATCAAACGTTCAATCACCTGAGTACGCAGGGCACTGTCAGAAGGTAACGATTGGTTTGCCGTTTTGGCATTGGCTTTAACAGTGTCAATCATGTTAGCGATTTCACTTTCGAGCACTATGCCGTCGTTAATTTGGACCGCAACGCGGTCGAGTGGCTGAGGTGCGGCCAATGTAGGTTGGCTGATAGCGAGTGCAAATAAAGCAAAAATCAGATGTTTACTGGGTTTCATCCACAAAATCCTTGGCACGTTCTAAGGTCAGGTTCGACGGCTTAATTGAAATAACTTTACCATTTATATCGAAATTACAGCGAGTTGCCCTAATGTAATTTTTTGGCGATGCATTTGAGTGCATGGTTAACCCTTTAGGTCCGCTTTTATTAGCGTTAGCAAAAGGCAAACGGTAAGGCACTCATTAACCTGTTTGGACTCTCAGTCCTTGTTGAGGTTCAGCAATTTATCACAATTCTTTGCTAATTCCTCAGATAAAGCGGTTTTCTGTAGTTAAACAGGCCGTCATTGAGCATATCTGATACGCCTAATGGGCCAGAACCACCGAGTCCTTTAATGACTAAGTTCAGGTAGAAGCCGCTTTCAAATTGCTCACGGGAGTCGATAGCAGCAGAGCCTATGTTGTCGTCATAATTGGTTTTAATGCGGTAGTGATAACTAAATCGCACCGCATAACAGCATGATTCGTATTGAATACCTGTGTAGGTTTCAATGCCGCGGCTTTCGTTTAAGTCATAATACCAATTACCCACGAAATAGAGATCGTCACTGATAGGCCAAGCACCACGAACGCCCGCTTGGGAGATGTTCACAGTATCATTGGTATTGGAGTTCAATAAATCGGGGACGTAGCGATAGCTAAATTGCAGTAATTTGTTCGCTTCGGGTCTGAAGTCTAAAGTGACTTCCGTTTTTTTATTTTCACTGGTGTTGGTGTCGTACTGAATTGCCGCCCCCATGTACCAATTATTCGTTAAACGTGTATCTAACTCGGCGGCTAGTACTGATGTCGATTGATTTGATTCAAAAATATTGTCTTCATAACCGACTTTACTGTCCTGCAAGTAAAAAATTTGCCCTAGGCTAAATTTAGTCGCTTCTTGGTTGTGATCGTCGAACAAGCGAGTTGTTAAACCAAGCGTAATTTGATTTGCATCGGAAATTCGATCCAGACCCGAGAAGCGACGATCACGGAATAGACCAAAGTAGTCGTCCTGTAATTGAGCTGTATCATAAATGCCTATGTTGCGTTGATCTTCGTAGCCGACATAAAGATATTGAAATTGTGGCTCGAGCGTTTGGCGGTAGTTTTGATCGAAAAGCTCAGTAAAACGTTCGAAGTTGATTTGACCATTAATCCGTACCTGCGGAATGGTTCGGCTTACTATGTCGTCCAGATCTTCATTAGGATCGTTATTCTGTTGCCAATAATTGGTCTGCATTAACTTCACTTGGCTGGTGAGTGAGCCCGAAGGTCCGTGAATCGGCAGAGTCACGCTCGGTGCCATATGTAAACGCGTCGCCGTATTTACATTGTTGTCTTGATGGGCAAAATTAGTCAGCTCCGAATTAAAACCAAAATCTAAATTATTCCAAAAATCGGCAGCACGATAGTTAAAGTTGACCTGAGGCATCACCTGATACGGTTTTTCATCTTCACCGAGGACTTTAATGTCTTGGACCCGAGTGCTGATATCCCAGTTACTTTCGAAGTAGCTGATTTCACCTATGCGCGACAATTGGTTGTCGGTAGCACGGTTCACATCTGACTTTAAGTCATTGAAATAGTTGTTGTCTGACACATCAGTAAAATTAGCTAAAACACGCCAATTTTTGTCAATAGCCCCTTGATGTTGCCAGTTATACAGGTAGCGATTAGGACTGCCACTGATCAATTGATCGTTGCCAAGGTATTCAAAATTGACTCGGCCTTTCTGGGCATCACCGGCTAGATAACCAAACTCAGTCTTAGTGAATAATCCACGGTTAGACATATAGTTAGGTGTAAAGGTTAAATCATATTCAGGGGCAATGTTCCAGTAATAGGGCGCTGAAAATTCGACGCCATTGGTAGTACTGGTGCTAAAGCTGGGGTAGAGGAAACCCGACTTACGTTTATCAGAAACCGGCACTGTCATATAGGGAATGTAGAATACCGGCACACCGCCGACTCTTAATTTGGCATTCCAAATTTCGCCCCATTCTTCTTCACTGTTGATCTTAATTTTTTCGGCTTCGAGCAGCCAAGACACATTGTCGGGAGGACAAGTCGTGAAGTTAGTATTGGTTAAAATTAAATTGTTATTGATGGTGATTTGCAGTTTTTCGGCATCGCCATGGACCTGTTGGCCATGCAGCCAATATTGTGCCCCTTTAAGGGTGGCACGATTGGAGCGCATTTGAGCTTGCAATGATTCGGCGGTAACAGTGAAGTTACTGTCTTGGAAGACTAAATTACCATTGGCATCAAACTGTTCGGTCGCTTGATCTAAAATAGCCTCATCGGCTGCTATGTGTCTATCGCCTTGGCTAAAAACCACATCCCCGCGGAAAATGGCTTGTTTGCCCATTTCTGCATCAGAGTTATCAGAGACAATACGAATTTTGTTGAGTTCAGCCGCACTCATCCCTTGGGTTTGAGATACGATACGGGGTACTGGCGGTTCGATTAAGCATTGAGATGCCGAAGCGGTTGGAGAGTCGTCTGCCAGGACTATTTGCGGTAACAGGCTCAGGGCCAGAAGGTATCGGATCTGCATCTTTAGGTCAGTAATTATGATTTCTTATTCTGGACAAGTATGGATGGGGAAAGTTGCAATTTACAAACGCAACGACGCTTAATAAATCTCTCAATTTCTTAGCTGTTTCCAAATTATATGCCAGCTATAATAAAGCAATTTTTCTTTAAGAGCCATGAAATGACTTTATCCGATCCGAGATTTCTTTCCCTAAATCAGTGGCTGAATGGTTATTTTTCCGATGAGGTGACACCAGTATTGATTTCCGGTGACGCAAGTTTTAGACGTTACTTTCGGATCACTATGCCCAATGCCTCCTTTATCGCCGCCGATTCACCGCCACAACTGGTGCCCATCGCGCCTTTTATTGCCTTATCTAATGCCTATGCTGCCGCGGGACTGACAGTTCCAAAAGTGATCCATGCTGACGCCGCTCAAGGTTTTATGCTGATGAGCGACTTAGGCGATACCCAGCTGTTATCAGTGCTTAACACGCATAATGTGGCTGACTATTATCGTCAGGCGCTTGATTTATTGCCGCAGGTGGCCTCTGTGGTTGCAAGTCAGCATTTTGTTAGTGGCCTAGTTGAGCCCTTACCGCTGTACGACGAAGCCTTTGTGCGCCGTGAATTGCACATCTTTACTGAGTGGCTTCTCGGCACTCATCTTAATTTGTCATTGGACGAGTCAGAGCTGCAAATGCTAAGCGATAGCTTTGATCTGCTTGTCGACAATGCGCTATCTCAGCCTAGTGTGGGGATGCACAGGGATTTCCATAGCCGCAATCTTATGCTGCAAGCAGGCAAATTGTGTGTGATTGATTTTCAGGATGCTGTCGTCGGCCCTGTGACTTACGACGTGGTATCACTATTGCGTGATTGTTATATTCGTTGGCCGCAGCCGTTAGTCGCAGACTTGATGCAGTACCATTATCAGCAAGCACTCGCGCTAGGTTTTATTCCCACACAGACCCCCGTTGAGCAATATCAAACTTGGTTTGATCTCATGGGCTTGCAGCGACACATCAAGGCGGTGGGGATTTTTGCACGGTTAAATTATCGCGACAGTAAACCTGCCTATATGGCGGATATTCCACTGACATTAACGTATATTGTCGACATCGCCATGCAGTATCCCGAACTCGTGCCATTTGCACACTGGTTGACTCGTCGCGTGTTGCCTGCGTTTACAGCTAGCCAGTCTTTATCTGAGGTTAAGCAATGAAAGCCATGATCTTGGCCGCCGGACGAGGTGAGAGGTTACGGCCGTTAACGGATAATATGCCTAAACCTATGGTGCCAGTATTAGGTAAACCGTTGATTGTTTATCATATTGAAAAACTTGCCGCGTTAGGCATAGTCGATATCGTCATCAACCATGCTTGGCTAGGGCATAAATTAGTTGAGGCGCTGGGCGATGGTAGTGCTTTTGGGGTGCAAATTCGCTATAGCGCCGAAGAGAGTGCGCTCGAAACTGGCGGCGGCATTAAACGGGCTTTGCCTTTGTTGTGTGAGGGTGAAGAGGGTGAAAGTGATGAGCCCTTTTGGGTTATTAATGGTGATGTGTTTATTGATACCTTACCGCCAATCACGCAGCTTGCTGCCGATTCGCTCGCTCATTTGTGGCTAGTGCCTAATCCTGAGCAGCATCCGCAGGGGGATTTCGCCTTGGATGGCAATCGAGTGCAGGAGCTTGGTGAGACTAAATACACTTTCTCTGGCATGGGCATTTATCGGCCGTCGCTGTTTAATCAGACGCCGCAGGGGGCGTTTGCACTCGGTCCGTTGTTGAGAGCACAAATGGCTCAAGGCCGAGTCAGTGGCGGGCTGTTTGAGGGACTTTGGTGCGATGTTGGCACGATAGCACGCTTGCAAGGGCTCGAACTCAGATTACAAAGCAATACCTAAATATCCGTGTTGGCTTATCCATAGGATTTCGCTGGCACATCAAATACATAATAGAAATCAGGAAATAAGATGCGGCTTTGGGGTAAGTTTTTTGGATTTGTCATTGGCTTTATGTTCGGCCGTATTTTTGGTGCACTGCTAGGTTTGTGGCTCGGTCATCTTTACGATAAGCGCGCGGCTTCTGGCGTGGGGTTTCGACAAGTGCTAGGGCAGGCTAAGAATCGCCAAGCTATCTTCTTTAATACCACCTTTGCGGTGATGGGGCATGTGGCGAAAGCGTCGGGACATGTGACTGAAACCGATATTCGCATCGCGACCTTGTTAATGGATCAAATGCGCTTAACCGGTGAAGCCCGTAAAGAAGCGCAGCAGGCGTTTCGCGAGGGGAAATCGGCGGATTTTGATCTGCGTAGCAGCCTACAAGCTTTCCGTGTTATTACCATGGGCCGCAAAGAGTTAGTGCAGATGTTCATCGAAATTCAGATCCAAACGGCATTGTCCGACGGTGAACTGGATCCCGCTGAACACGCTATCTTGATGACGATTGCCCAAGAGTTAGGTTATGGTCGAGCACAGTTAGATGAATTACTGAAGCGCTGGCAGGCGGAGTTTCGCTTTCATCAGACCTCAGGTGGCAACAAAACATCGATTACCGATGCTTACAGTTTGCTGGGGATTACTAACGAAGCCAGCGACCAAGAAGTTAAGCGAGCTTACCGTAAGTTGATGAACGAACATCATCCCGATAAGTTAGTCGCTAAGGGCCTGCCACCGGAAATGATGGAGTTGGCCAATCGTAAGGCACAGGATATTCAAGCGGCCTATGACAGAGTCAAGTCTGAGCGCGGTATGCGTTAGTCTTGATTGCTTTGGATTGTATAAAAGATAAGGAATTCATTATGAAAAACACGTATAGCCTGTTGCTGTTGGCGAGTTTGTTATCTGTGACTATGTCCACGCAGGCCGAGGTGTTTGTCGCACCTTTTGGCGGTTATAGTCTGGGTGGCGGTCAATTTGATGTTAATCAAGTTGAGGTCAACGCAGATCAAACGGGCGACAAGAAAAATGTGAAGGTCGAGGAATCAAGCCATTACGGCCTGATGCTGGGCATTGCCACGAATGATCCCGGTAATATTTATCTTTTATACAGTCACCAAGCCTCTGAACTCAAAAGTGGCGGTTTGTTTACGCCCGATCGTCTTACCTCTTTAGACTTAGATTACATCCACTTAGGCGGGACTTTATATTTTCCCCGTGGCGATATTCGACCCTACGTCACCGCAAGTGCAGGGATCACCCGCATGCTGCCCGACGCTTGGTCGAGTGAAACACGTTTCTCTATGGGGATTGGCGGTGGGGTAGAGTATCAAGTCACTCAACACTTTGGTTTGTTTGCAGATATTCGCGGTTACGCGACGTTTATCAACAGCGACAGTTCGTTGTTTTGCAATGAAGATGAATGCCTATGGCACATTACGTCGGATGTGATGTGGCAGGCGCAGGCTAACCTTGGGTTCAAAGTCAGTTTTTAGCGCTAACACATCGTTTTAAAAGGAGATTTAGCGGCATGAAGATAGTTGTACTCGATGGCGAAACCTTAAATCCTGGCGATCTCAGTTGGCAATCCTTGACTGAATTAGGCGAGTTTGCGTGTTTCCCCCGCACCGCGGGCGCCGATGTTGTCGCGCGTGCCCAAGGTGCAGAGATCATTCTCACCAATAAAACGCCGCTTAATGCTAAGACTCTGGCGCAACTTCCGGAACTGAAATATATAGGTGTATTGGCAACGGGCACTAACGTTGTTGATATCGCGGCAGCTAAAGCGCAAGGCATAGTGGTTACGAATGTGCCGGCCTATGCGCCCGATGCCGTAGCGCAGATGGTGTTTGCCCATATACTGCATCACACCCAAGCCGTGGCTGCCCATCATCAAGCGGTGGTCGATGGTCAGTGGGTGAACTGCCAAGATTTTTGTTTCACCTTAATGCCGCTGCAATCCTTAAAAGGCAAGACTTTAGGCTTAATAGGTTACGGTGATATTGGCCAGCAGGTTGGGACGCTCGCCCTTGCATTCGGGATGAAAGTGCTCGTCAATACGCGTTCAGTTATCAAAGACTTGCCCCAAGGTGCCACTTGGGTACCGCGTGATACTGTGCTGAGCGAATCAGATATTATCTCGCTGCATTGCCCACTTACCCCTGAAACTGAGCAATTTATCAATCAACAAACTCTTTCCTTGATGAAGCCTAATGCGCTGCTGATTAATACGGCGCGCGGTGGATTAATTGATGAGGCCGCGCTTGCAGCAGCGCTTTCGCAAAACCGCCTATTTGCCGGTGTCGATGTATTATCGACCGAGCCGCCCAGCGCGGATAATCCCTTATTGTATGCACCGAACATCAGCATTAGTCCCCACAATGCGTGGGCGACTAAGGAAGCCAGACAAAGTCTACTCAATATTGCCGTGGCGAATGTGCACGGTTATTTACAGGGTGAAGTGATTAACTGTGTGAACAAGTAAAGCGGTATGCGTCTTTCTCTCTTTTCATCATGTCGATGTTGAGAGAGAAAGACGTAAATGGTTATTTATTATTGAGTTTTTCTTCTACGCATCCACCACACACCCAATAAACCCGTGATGGCTAATACGCCAAATACAACCGGCTTTTTCAGCTTGTGGTACAGGGCGTTCCATTCTGCAATTTCATTGGCTTGCGCTCGTTTTACTGCACCGTCAAAATCGGGGGCTTCACACTCCATACCAAAGTTTTCGGCCCAAGGCACAAAGGGGCCGTTGGCGACGTATTTTTTGTAGTAGCGTAGGGCAAGTTCTTGATCTCGATACAATACCCAACCCGTGGCTTGGCAGAGTAGCGCGGCATAGGCTTGGCTGTTTTGGGGCACATGATCCGATGCCTTGTTGGCCAGTTCCGCCGCCGTGTAACGATAATGAAAGCGTTTATCGGGAACGGCTTGGCTGGCGCTTAACCGCAACTGTTCTTTTTCGGCCAATTTGCTCGGTTCATTCCAATCGCTTAGATCGAATACCCCTTGGTATATAGCGTAATCTGGGGCTAATTCAAACCCTAAAATTTCCATACCTTGATGGCGGGCAAGTTCGGCAGCAGCCCAATAGGCCTTAGCGCTATCAATGCCTGTTGCATTTTTCGCCGCGTTCAGCTCAGTGCCGTAGGCAAGGGCGCTGGCATTAAGATTAGGATTAGGGAAATAAGTGGGCGCTTCGGCGATTGCGCCTTCACGTAATAATCTGCGGCCCAGTAAATAGCGTAAGCGATTGTTAATCGGCTCAATGTTATCGTACCAGTCGCTATCTTTAGGGTATTCGAAGGCGATAAGCGGCACATGCTCATCGACAAATAACTTAAGTTCAGCCGTGGTGAGCACGCGCTCCGCCACATAGGCGATGTCTTGCCAGTATTCGTCGCCGCTGGCGAGTAAGTGATTGAGCGCATCGACATATTCGCCGCGCTCTAGGGATAACACGCCTTGCTCAGCGCGAATACGGCAGTAAGTGGCTTTATCTTCATCGGCATTAATGGCTTGCTGCTGAGTCTCTTTGGCATCAACTGTTGCTAATGCTTCATTGGATTGTTTGGGGAAGTGACGCGCCGCCTGAGCATAGGCCTTGGCCGCCTCTGCTTGATCGCCCTTTTGTAGCATTAATTTAGCGGTTAGCCACCAAGTGAGGCCGCTGGGTTTCGCGAGCGTCAATAGGCGCTCAGCACTAGCGTAATCCCCTAACTGGTAATAAATTGCCGCTAATTTATCGCCATGGTTGAGCTGTAAACCATCGGTTGGAAACACTTTGAGGATTTCAGCTACCTTTGAGCCCATTTCTGAAAGCTGGCCATCGTAGGCAAATTCATTGGTGCTGCTTTGCCAATAGGCAATCAATAACTGCTGCACGCTTGTCTGTTGCAGCAACGGTTTCAGCTCAGCAATGTCTTTCCCCATTAAGGTACGGCTTAACATCAATAAAGAATCATAACCGCCGCTATCGCCCTGTACTGATTGGGTGGCATAGAGCTCAATCGCCTTATTCAGTGCATCAGGGTTAAGCATCATTTGTAGCTCAGTATCATCTGCACTTTGATTGGCTATTTGCGGTAGGCCTTGGTGAAGCAGAATATAGGCTTGCTCGCCCAGGCTTGCTAAGCTCAAACGCAGGGGATCGGCGGCGCCTTGGGTGACTTCGGCTTGCAATTGAGTCAGGTAAGCGTTGGCACGATTAAAGTGCTCTGGATCCGCCGAGGTTTTACTTAAGATAAGCTCAATACGCGACAGCGAATAGAGTGCCCACAGGCTGCGAGATGCGCGTTCGCTTTCTGGTAGTTTAATGATTTTGCTAAAATAGTTACTCGCTCTATCATAATCTTGTGCCTCAAACGCCACTGCGCCTAAGGTGTACCAGGTCAGCGCTTGGGGCAGATCCTTATCCAACTTGGCGGCCATTTGTTCGGCCTCGATTGGGCCTGTCGCATCCCTTAGTGTGTTCACTAAGATCAAATGGGCTTCACTTAATTCGCTGTTTTCAAAGGCGCGAGTTTGTGACAGATAACGGCTATGCACTTCATCCCACAGATATTCCTGCGCAGCTGGCGCATCTTGATACTGCCAAGGCAAAGGTTTTGCGAGGGCGGTAAGCTGCTGGCTGAAAGAGGTTTGCGGTAAATAACTGAGATTACTCTGTCTGTCTTGAGTCAATTGCAAAGGGAAGTCGGGGCCGCAGGCCAATAGCATTGGCGAAAATAGGCTTAAACAGATAAGCGTGGTCTTTTTAAGCATAAAAGCCCGATTGGATTTTGCCATTGTGGACGATGATGTTGGCTTATGGCGCATAAATTCCCTGTAAATATAATGACTCACAACGTGCCCAGCCTATCACTTTCTGGCCGCCAGGGTTGAGCATGTGTTTTTGAGTTTGTTTGTGTGCTTGCGGCATTGGCATGTTCGTCGCGCTTGGAGCAGTGTCAGTCGGCGCCAATGCGGCGATATTTTCAGCTCGCCACTGCCAGATTAACAGCCCATTTTTTTGTATCACGCGATAGCCATTTTGCGCATCATACCCGCTGCAAGCTTGTCCCGCTAGGGACAAACTCGCGGGAATGTCGCCAGCAATATTACCGTGATTAATTAAGCTCAATTGGAAGAGCTGTTGCTTGAGGATTTGTTGGCTTTTAGCCTTATTTTCAGTGGCTAATGTCGTTTGAATGTCGTTATCGCTTGAGAGCACTAATTCAATCTTGGCGGCAAGTTCACCTTGCTGTGCCACAGCGATTAAGGTATCGAGTGGCCAAACTCTTTTATCCCCTTCCAGCGGCAGCCTGAACCAGATAATGCCTTTGAGCTTGGCATCAGTGCGGCTTTGCAGTTTGTGCACAAAAGCTTTCAACACTTGCGGGTCGGCCATCAGTTCCTCAACGGCATGGGGGTCATTGAGTTGACCCCGCAGCGGTGTTTCACTCTCCACTTTATAACCTGAAGCTGTGCTGATGACCGCCGAGCCGTAAGCGGGAAGCGCAATAAGATAAGGCACAGTACTGATTTTTGAGAGTTGCTGCACCCATTGCCAACCTTGAGCGGCGTCGAATAGTCCGAGGCGTGGGTCGCTCACGCTGTGAATTTGCAGCACGAGTTCATCGATATTGGTGAGCAATGCGGGAAAATCGGCGCTATTGAGCCAAGCGGGCAGGGCGGTAATGCTGAGTTTGAGGTCGGCTGGTAGCTGCGCTTTAAGCTTTTTAAGAAAATCCCGATAGGCGGGCAGTTTGCTGCTAGCGCTGTCGTGATCGATTTCAACTCCGGCGATGTGCGTGCCTTTTGCCTGCCAATGTGTCAGTACTTGGCAGATTTTACGGATCACTTGTTCATCATTTAAATGCGCGAATTGGCCATCTAAGCGGATCACGGCGACTTTAGGCCTAGGATCTGCCTGAAGCCAAGCATGATTGACCGCGACTTCAAACCAAATATCTGCGCCATTGGGTTTGGGATGTGCTTGCAGCGCTAAAATGCGTAATCCTTGGAATGCTCCTTGGCTTTGCACTAATGCCGTTTGATTGGCGGGGCGCCATTGGCGCTGCCAGATATAGACTTCCTGAGTGAGTGGAGCACGAGGCATTTCGGTTGCAGAGGTGACTTCTGCTGTATGACTGGCATTTGGGTTTGCCGTGAGTTCACTCGGTTCCGATACGGGCTGACAGGCGCTCATAAATACGGCGGAGCTCAACAAAACGAATAAGAACCATTGATTTCGGCTAATGTTTTTAACCAGATTGCCTATGCCCATACTACTGCTATCGATTCCGTTTTGAGTGAGGCATTACTATGCCCGAAAAAGCTCGCTTTTACATCGCGGTCAAACTTCTGATAATGCCCCTAAGCTTGGTTCTTCCTTGGGTGCCTTGCTAATCAATATCAGAACTCAGATCTCAAAAATCAGGATCGACCTGAAAGCGCATCCGCTCACGGGTAACGGGATGCTGAAGCATCAATAAATCCGCATGCAGATGCAGGCGATTGGCGCGAGTGCCGTAGAGGTCGTCACCGACAATCGGTGTATTTAGCCCCTCTGAGTGGGCGCAGTGAACCCTGAGTTGATGGGTTCGGCCCGTTTTAGGATAAAGATACACGCGGGTTGTACGTGCCATTTCATCAAGTTGGCTCAATTCCCAATAGGTTTGGGCCGCTTTGCCAAACTCGTGGCAAACGAGTTGTCTCGGTCTATCGTCTAAATCGCCACGCAAGGGTAAAGAGATGTTACCCGTCGCCTGCGTATTTGCCATGACGGTAGGAATTCCCGCTAACAGCGCCACATAACGTTTAGTTACAGTGCGCTGGATAAATTGTTTTTGCAGCTGTTTATGGGCATCTTTTGTCAGCGCGATCACCATTAATCCCGAGGTCGACATATCGAGCCTGTGGACGATTAGCGGCCCTGTGGCATGGGGAAAAGTTTGGCGGATGCGCGAATACACTGAGTCTTCAATCTCTTTGCCGGGCACGGATAAAAACTCGGCGGGTTTGTTCACAATCGCCATCGCCTCGTCTTGATAGAGGATACTTAAGGTTTTGCCTTCGGCGGGGTTGGTCAGCAGCGGATTATCATCGACTACAAGTCCTTCGAGCATATGTCCCAAAATGGGTTGGCATTTTCGCAGGCAGGCGGGATAAAACTGCTTATGCTGGCGAATTTCTGATTTTGGCGGTGCGCCCCACCAAAACTCGGCAATCGCTAATGGCTTAAGGTCATGTTTAAAGGCGTAATGTAACAACTTAGGGGCAGCACATTCGCCCGAGCCTGCGGGCGGGGTTAACTCAACCGTGCCATTAAATATACCGTTAAGGCTCTTTTCTGTGCCTTTAATATTCAAAAAACGATACTGTTCAAATAACTTTTGTTGCAGCGCGGCCGAGAGCCGTTTGCGCTGTTGTCGTAACGTCTCGCGCTCATCTGTCAGCTGGCTTAGCGCTTGGCTGATGGTATGGATACGTTCATCCCAATAGCGTTTAATATCTCTTAACTGATTCTTTTCATTGATGCTTTCTTGGCTGAGTTTGGTTTCAGTTATTGCGTTTTCACGCAAGGTCTCATCCGTCGGATTGGTAGCCAATTGGGCTGCGAGTTGATTGCGCTGCGCCTTGCGGGATTGGCGGCCATCGATCATCACTTGTCTGTGGGCGGCAAGTTTGGCTTGCGCTTGAGCTTGTTCAGTTTCTAGCTCGTTTGATAGCCTCGGAATGTCGGGATGATTTTCTACTGCAAACAGCTGCTCATTGATTTGGTTGATTTGCCGATTTTCGGCGTGGAAAAAATTGTCCTTAACCAGCATATCAAACACAGGTGGAACGAAGCGCGGCCAATGGTTTTGCTCGGCTAACTTGCCCGAAAATGCCGATAAATAGCCCACTTCCCCTTGTGGATTTTGTACCAGTAATACCCCGAACATCTTGCCAATGGCGCCGGTTAACTCACCCGTTAGGCCAAAGTTATGTTGCCAATCACTTTGAGTCTCAAGGTGTTGCTGTAATTCGTTGGCTGCAATCACGCACAGTGGATGTGGTTCGTAATAGAAAGGAAAGGTAAAACGCTGCGGCAGGGCATAGGCATCAATGGCTTGTGTGAAAGAGGTAAAGCAAGAAGGCTGAAGATGCATATGGATTTCTACTACTATTGGTTTCTATTACTGATGAGTTTTAGGCGACGTTCGAATTAAGTTACAGACTTAAAAATCAATAGCCTGAATAAAGCGTTAGGTCAAAAGACTTGCTTTGCTTGCAAAGTAAGGCCACAAGACAAGGGCGCTAGTTTACTCTGTCGGTTTGGGTGGGTCACTTTTTATTGGTAAAGGTTCTGGATGTTGTACTGTGTGCATTGAAAAAGGGAAATGGCATTAAAGCGCATTTCCCTTTGATGTGTCGTTTGGTGCTTGAAGCCAATTTAAAACCGATAAAACAGTTTAAAAGATGACCTTCACTTTACTGGCGCTATCGAGTGCTTTGCTGATTGCGCTGTCGATATTGATATCACGGGCAAGCGCGACACCTAAACGGCGGCGGCCATCAATGTCGGGTTTGGCAAATAATCTGAGTTGAGTGTTGACCGCCTCTAATGCAGCGGTAATACCTTGGTAGCGGATATTACTTGAGGTGCCTTCGGCCAAAATCACCGCCGAGGCGCTTGGTCCATGCTGATGGATATTGGGGATCGGCAAACCCAGAATCGCTCTAACATGCAGGGCAAATTCCGATAAGTCTTGGCTGATGAGTGTCACTAGACCTGTGTCATGTGGCCTTGGTGAGACCTCAGAGAAATACACTTCATGGCCTTTAACAAACAGTTCTACGCCAAATAATCCATAACCGCCAAGGGCTTCGACGACTTTGCTCGCAATCGCTTGGGATTTTGCTAACACTTCATCGGACATAGCTTGTGGCTGCCATGACTCACGGTAATCGCCATCTTCTTGTCTGTGGCCAATCGGCGCACAAAAATGAATGCCATTGACTGCGCTAATGGTTAACAGGGTGATTTCATAATCAAAGGGAATAAAGCCTTCCACTATCACGCGCCCGCCGCCGGCGCGCCCCCCTTCTTGGGCGTATTGCCACGCTTTATGGCTGAGGGCGATATCGCGAATAACGCTCTGACCTTTGCCTGATGAGCTCATGACTGGCTTAACCACGCAGGGCACGCCAATTTCGCTAATCGCTTGATTAAATTCGGTTTCAGTATCACAGAAAAAATACGGAGAAGTGGGTAAACCTAAGGTCTCAGCGGCGAGGCGACGAATCCCTTCTCTGTCCATAGTGAGTTTAGTCGCCCGGGCTGTGGGGATAATATTTACCCCTTCGGCTTCCATGTCCACTAAGGTTTGGGTGGCGATGGCTTCAATCTCTGGGATAACTAAGTGCGGTTTTTCTAACTCGATAACCGCACGCAGGGCGTTGGCATCGAGCATATTGATCACATGGGAGCGATGCGCGACTTGCATGGCGGGGGCATTGGCGTAACGGTCAACGCCAATCACTTCAACGCCTAAGCGTTGCAGTTCAATGGCCACTTCTTTGCCAAGTTCACCGCAGCCGAGCAACATGGCGCGTCGTGCGCCCTCAGTGTAGGGAGTGCCTATCATGTGTGATTCCTTTATTAGCAGTTGTAGGTATTGCGTCATGGCGCGCAATTTAGCCATGAGTTTAACGCGAACGGCACATTAGAGCATGGTGTAAATAAACAAGTGTGCTTTAGATCACTGGGTTTGGTGTGAACACGATTCAATTTGACTTGGCTGGAAGTGATTGTTTTTTGTTGTTCTATAATGTTGTTTAGTTGTTAATTTTAGCCTTGAGATATTCAACTGTGTTTGTTTGATTAGTGATCATGATGATTGAGGGGATTCAAATGTTTTTAGATTACTTTGCGTTAGGGATTTTATTTTTTGTGGTTGTCGTTATTTTTTATGGTGTGATTGCTATCCATGATATTCCATACGAAATTGCCAAAAAGCGTAATCACCCACAGCAAGATGCGCTGCATATTGCTGGGTGGGTGAGTTTATTTACGTTACATGCTATTTGGCCATTTTTATGGATCTGGGCCACCTTATATCGAGAAGATCGTGGCTGGGGATTTGGTACTGTGATGAAACGAGAACAGGCGTTAGAGGAGGATGTGGGCACTTTACGTCAGACGGTAATAGCGTTACAAGCGAGACTTGAGCAATTAGAACAAGCAAGCGCCGCTGTTGAAGAGCCGAATACTACCAATAAAGTCGAGGTCTAAAATGGATCTATTGCTGATACTGACCTATGCCGCCATCTGTATTGTTATTTTTAAAGTGTTTAAAATCCCGCTGACTAAATGGACTGTGCCTACTGCCGTTTTGGGGGGCGTGGTGCTCATTGGTGCCTTAATACTGCTAATGAACTATAACCATCCTTATTCACGTTTTGCTCGGGAATATTTTGTCACCATTCCTATTTCCCCTGCGGTAAAAGGGTTAGTGACTCGTGTTGAAGTGCAGCCAAATACTCCTGTTAAACAAGGAGATGTACTTTTCCGAATTGATCCCACCCCCTTTGAGGCCGTAGTAAAGCGTAAGCGTGCCGCGTTAGTCGCTGCCGAGTTAGAAGTGCCACAGCTCGCCGCCGCATTGGAATCGGCTAAAGCTAATGTTGAGCGAGTCAATGCTGATAAAGATCGCAATAAATCCGCCTATGAACGCTATGAAAGCGGTCATCGAAAAGGAGGCGCTAATTCTCCCTTTACCGCATTGGAATTGGATAATAAACGCCAACTGTATCTTGCTTCTGAAGCGCAGTTAACTGCTGCTAGATCAGAAGAGTTACGGATGAGGCTTGCCTATGAGTCTAATATTGATGGCGTTAATACTAAAGTGGCTGGCTTGCAGGGAGATTTAGCGAGCGCACTCTATGATTTAGAACAGACCATAGTACGGGCACCCGCTGATGGTATCGTCACCCAAATGGCGCTCCGTCCAGGGGCTATGGCTGTGCCTTTACCGTTAAGGCCCGTGATGAGTTTTATCCCTGATGAGCAACGTTATTTTGCCGGAGCCTTTTGGCAGAATTCTCTACTGCGCCTGAAAGAGGGCGACGAGGCCGAAATTATTCTCGATGCCGCGCCAGGGAAAGTGTTTAAAGGCAAAGTGGCGAAAGTGCTACCTGCAATGGCTGAAGGTGAAATCCAAATGGGTGGTGTATTAGCGTCCTCCAGTCGTCTGTTTCAAAATGGTCGAGTGGTTGTTTTGATTGATATCGATGACGACGCTATTCGTAAAGAGTTCCCTGCTGGAGTGTCAGGCCAAGTGGCTATTTACACTGAACACTTTCACCATGTGGCTGTAATGCGTAAGGTATTACTCAGGATGCAAGGCTGGTTGAATTACTTATTTTTTGATGGACATTAGTGCCTAAACCGTTAAATCTTGTTTGTTGAGCACTTTGTTCAGTTCAGTGTAAAGGTTGGTGTAAAGTCCAGTTCGCTGGACTTTTTTGTGGCAATTTTTAGGTTAGTTAAAAGGGATGTGAACGACATGCAAGATATTCGCGATTTAACCTCAGTGCTGCGCTCCAATACGCCAATCGTAGTGATTGAAACCTATGAAGAATATCGCGTGGTCGAGTTACTTAAACGGGTCGCCAGTGTGCTTTATCAACCTGTGTTTACTTGGAGCATTACCCAAGGTTTAGCACGGGTCGATAAACCTATGGCGGCGCAAAAGTTTAATAGCGAACCCACAGATTTGCTTGGGCAAATTAAATCAACCTCGCAGCAGGGGATTTATGTACTGTGCGACTTTCATCCCTTTGTGATTGATGCGCCAAAAAATGTCCGTTTACTCAAAGAAATCGCCCTCGAGTACGAGACACTGCAACACACATTAGTGCTGGTGAGCCATGCCTTTGATATCCCGCCCGAAATCAAACGTTATTGCGCCTATTTTCAATTAACCTTACCAAGCACAGTGCAATTGCAAAACCTGATCTACCTTGAGGTCGATAAAATTCGTCACCAAGGCACGCCGTTATTGGTCGATGATACCGCTGTGGTCAAATTGGCGGAGAATCTACGGGGCGTGACTTTAGACGATGCCCGCCGTCTGGTGCGCAAAGCCATAGTCGATGATGGCGCTATTACCTTGTCAGATATCGATGCCATCAATAAAGCCAAGTTTCAGTTACTCGACTTAAACGGTGTGCTGCAATTTGAATACGACACCAGTGATTTTTCGCAGATCGCCGGGCTGCATAATCTAAAAAAATGGCTCAAGCAACGTGTACCTATCGCGGCTGTCAGCACCCTTGACCAAGCCGACAAGCCTACTTCTGTGCAACACACTAAGGCGCTCGATGCGCCTAAGGGCATTTTGCTGCTGGGTGTGCAGGGCAGTGGTAAGAGCCTCGCGGCTAAGGCGGTTGCGGGCGTTTGGCAACGACCTTTGCTCAGACTCGATATGGCAGCCCTATATAACAAATACATCGGTGAAACTGAGAAGAATCTACGGCATGCACTGGAGCTTGCTGACATGATGTCGCCCTGCGTGCTTTGGATAGATGAAATTGAAAAAGGCTTAAGCGGCAGTAGCAGCGATGAGGGCACATCGACGCGGATACTCGGCACCTTACTCACTTGGATGGCGGAGCGTAAATCTGAAGTGTTTGTGGTGGCGACCGCCAATGACATTCAAGCTCTGCCGCCAGAATTGATGCGGAAGGGCAGGATGGATGAAATCTTCTTTGTCGATTTACCCGACGAAGCTATACGCAAAGCCATCTTCTTAATCCACTGTCAGCGCCGCGGAATCGATGTGGCGAGCTTAGATCTCGCTCAATTATCGGCCCGCAGCCAAGGATTTTCCGGCGCCGAAATCGAACAAGCGGTTATTGCTGCCATGTATACCGCAAGAAGCGTTGAGCGCAGTGTTGATCAAGTGCTATTACTTGAAGAACTCAGCAAAACACGGCCTTTATCTGTGGTCATGAGCGATAAAATCAATGCGCTTAGGCAATGGGCCGCAGGCCGAACCGTGAATGCCCATGAGTAAGATTTTTGCTTAGTACCATAAGTGCTAATTAGCATTTTTAAACGCTATATTGGCTTAGTTATTTTCGACATTCCCAAGGTACTGTTATGAATGATGAGTCGTTTTAATGGATATTAGTGATACAAGGATAAGAGATTGAAAAGTGTATATGAACTGATTGATATCGAAGACTCTGGCATAAAAGTAGTCAATGAAATGGTTGCTGGTGCTGAGCATTGTGTAGAAATACTGCCGCCTTCAAAGGATCGGGCTGAAGTACTTGAATCCCTTCAAGTATCGACTCGTTCGGTATTAGGGGCTATTGCCTACGAAACTGGTGGGATTTTGATCGACAATGGATGGATTCGATTTTTCGGCTCTGGACATGAAAGATTGTCTAGAAACCTTACTGATTGGGATAGAAGTGCACATTATCTGTTAGTGGCGAATGACGTAGTTGGTGGATTTTTTGCTATCAACGGCGGCGGGTTAGGCGCAGATGTTGGAAATATATACTATTGGTCGCCAGATTCAATTCATTGGGAAGGGTTAGAAATCGGGTTCACAGATTTTTTTCAATGGTCAGTTACAAAGAGAATCAATGAGTTTTATGCGAGTTTAGGTAAAGAGCGCTTTCAAAAAAACTATTCACAGATAGCTACAGATAAATGCCTGAGCTTTTATCCATTTTTATGGGCGAAAGAAGGTTCTATTGAAATAAGCAGCGTGAAAGTGGTGTCAGTTGATGAAATGTATAGGTTGAAATTGGAATTATTAACCTCGGTTAGTTAATTCGTTTACCCGCTGATTTTATGAGTACTTTTGCAACAATTATTTGTTATAAACATCTAATGTGTTGATTACTAGATATAAATTTGCTTATCAGCTCTATTGGTTCAACATGGATGGGCTGTATATGCCATCCATAATTAACTTCGGAGGGGACAGCGCCAAGATCTAGCTGACGGTTTTGGCTGTATCTTGGGTTTTCTCGTTACCGCTTGCATCAAAAATCAAAGCAGTCGCTATCACACCAAATGAATGCTTTGCTTTTTGTGTCGACAATATCTCTCTGAATGGTTTGAATTTTGGCGGTATCACTGCCCAGTGATACCGCTAATATTGCTGATTTCAACCTTGATGATTAGATATCAAAGGCGAGACTGCCCGGAGTCAGGAATGGCCAACTTAGACGCGTCGGTGAACTCTCACCCTGCGCACCAAAGAAGTAAGCTGTTCTTGGGGTAGCGTAAACTACACTGCCTTTTTGCAACCCGAGTTCCTGCAGATTATGGTGGGTGAATTTGGCTTCCCACAGTTCTTCGCTATGCCAGCCGTGTGGGGCTAATTCCAGTCTTACTTCGGCGCCAATGGGGGTCATGGCGACAATATTGAACGGCAAATTGGCCTGACTATTGGGCTTATTTGACAGCGCTAATTCGTGACTGCGTACATAGAGAACACCATCTTGCTGCAGTGCTGGCTGTTCTGGAGGTGTTAAAAATGCTTGACCATTTTCCCAACGTTTTTGTTGCCAACTGGCTTCAAAGACATTGACGTTACCAAGAAAATCAAACACAAAGCGACTATTGGGGTGTGAGTATAGCTCAGCAGGTGTATTAATCTGCTCTATATGACCATTGCTCATCACTACCACTCTATCTGAGAGCTCAAGCGCCTCATCCTGATCGTGGGTCACAAACACGCTGGTGAATTTCAATTCATCATGCAGGCTGCGTAGCCAGCGGCGTAGTTCTTTACGCACTTTAGCATCTAAGGCGCCAAAGGGTTCATCCAGTAGCAAGACTTCTGGTTGGGTCGCCAGTGCGCGGGCCAATGCAATGCGCTGTTTTTGTCCTCCCGAGAGTTGTTCAGGATAGCGCTGTGCGAGGTGGCCTAGTTGTACTGTTTCTAGCAGTTGTGTCACTCGCTTATGAATTTCTGCCGCCGAAGGCCTTTGTTTTTTCGGCATGACTTCGAGTCCAAAGGCGACGTTATCGGCGACCGTCATATGGCGAAACAGCGCGTAGTTTTGAAACACAAAACCCACGCGTCTTTCACGCACATGCACTTGAGTGACATCTCGGTTGCCGAATTGAATTTGGCCGCTATCGGCTCCCTCGAGCCCAGCAATAATCCGCAATAACGTGGTTTTACCTGAACCAGATGGTCCCAGCAGACCAATCATTTCCCCTTCTTGAATATCAAGATCCAGCGGGGAAAGCGCCTGAAACTTGCCAAATTTCTTGGAAATATTAGTAAGACGAATACTCATAATTGGTTCTGCTCTTTATTGTCATTGGCGGATAAACTGCGTTGTTGTCGCCATTCAACGACGGCTTTTAGCATTAGGGTAACTAGTGCAATCAGGGCGAGTAATGACGCGCTCGCGAAGGCGGCTTCGGCCTGATAATCTTCATACAATAATTGCACATGTAAGGGTAAGGTATTGGTTTCACCGCGAATGTTGCCAGACACGACAGCAACGGCACCAAATTCGCCCACGGCTCTGGCATTGGTGAGGATCACACCGTAAATCAGTGCCCACTTGATATTAGGGAGCGTCACTCGGCGGAAGAGTTGCCACCATGAGGCACCGAGGATCACTGCGGCTTCTTCTTCCGATGCGCCCTGTTGTTGCATCAATGGAATGAGTTCTCTGGCGACAAAGGGACATGTGACAAAAATGGTGACTAACAGTATTCCCGGCCAAGCAAACATGATCTGCAGATCGTGCTCATAGAGCCATTCGCCCAGCCAACCACTGTTGCCATAGAGTAGCAAATAGAGCAAACCTGCGACGACAGGTGATACCGCAAACGGAATATCAATTAGCGTGATTAATAACTTGCGACCTGGGTATTCAAACCGAGTCACGCTCCACGCCAGCATGATCCCAAACACTAAATTGATCGGGACTGTGAGCGTCGCAACCATCAGCGTCAAACCAATCGCATGCAGCGAATCAGGTTGAGTTAAGTGCCCAATATAACGCTCCCAACCACCGACAAACGCTTGCTGAAAAATACTCACCAGCGGCAATAGCAACAATAGCAAGCCTAAGAACACCGCGAGGGTAATCAGGCTCCACTTGATAAGAGGGGCTTCACCGACTCTTAAGGGCTTAAATGAGTTCATGTTTGCTCCTTATCGTCCATGAATGCGGCGCAGATAACGCGCCTGCCACAGGTTTATTAGCAGTAATAGCAGTAGTGAGGTCATCAGCACCACAGAGGCAATGGCACTAGCTCCCGCAAAATCAAACTCTTGCAGGCGGACAAAGATCATTAACGATGTGATTTCGCTGATATAGGGCATGTTGCCCGCGATAAAGATAACGGCACCAAACTCACCTAGGCTGCGGGTAAAAGACAGTGCCGTCCCGACCATCAAGGCTGGCCACAAGGATGGCAAAATGATCCGCCAGAATACCGCACGATCCGAGGCGCCAAGCGTCATGCCCGCTTCTTCTTCATCGTGGGATAACTCTTCGAGAACCGGTTGTACGGTACGCACCACAAAGGGAATACTGGTGAAAATCATCGCGACCACTATGCCTAGCGGGGTATAGGCGACTTTTATGCCCAGTTCTGCAAGTACACTACCGATTTGGCCATTTTCGGCATACAGGGTTGCTAAGGTGATACCGGCAACGGCGGTTGGCAACGCAAAGGGTAAATCCACCAATGCATCTAAGATACGTTTGCCGGGGAATTCATAACGTACCAGCACCCAGGCGAGTAATAATCCGAAAAGGCAGTTAAATAGCGATGCCGCGAGCGCCGATAGTATGGTGACTCGGTAACTTGCCAACACCTGAGGATCTGTGATGACGCTCCAGTATTCGGACAAGCTCATTGAACTGGTCTGCATAATCAGCCCAGTGGTCGGCAATAATAAAATCAGGCTGACAAACAGTAGGGACACACCTAAGCTGATGGTAAAACCTGGAAGAACCCGCTTATGGCGTAAACGCCCGTTATTAAAAATCACAGAATAATCACCCGCTCAGGTTAATTGAGTTAATCCAATACGCTGTATTTGCCGTCAGCGATCGGCTGTCTGAGTTAAAGACTATTGAAGTCGTCTTCGCTGCTTGAAAATCATCATTCGTCAATGCGCTAAAATTGCTTAACCCGGGACTGAGCCCGGGTTGCAATGTTAACCTTTTATAGCATCAAGCTGAAATTAGCGCTTGAGCAATTGATCGAGTTTTGCACCGTTAGCAAACTGCGTTTTCATGGCATTATCCCAACCACCAATGATTTGCTCAACCGTCAGCAGGTCAACCGTTGGAAACTGCTTAGCGAACTCCGCCTGAACCTTTTCGTTGTGCACACGATAGTTGAAACCTGCCAATAATCGTTGTGATTCTTCGCTGTAGAGATAATTCAAATACTCAGTCGCTAGCTCTTGTGTACCGTTGCGCTTAGCGTTTTTCTCTACAACAGCGACGGGAAACTCAGCCAGAATCGATGTTTTTGGCACTATGACTTGGTAATCGTCCGCACCATATTGCTGACGGATATTGTTCACTTCCGATTCAAACGTAATCAGCACATCACCGATACCACGTTCTACAAATGAGGTGGTTGCACCACGACCGCCAGTATCAAACACTGCTACGTTGCCGAGGAATTTTTTCAGGAATTGATCCTGTGAAGCCTGATTATCTTTACCAAAACTTTTTTGGGCATAACCTAATGCGGCTAAATAGGTGTAGCGCGCATTACCAGAGGTTTTTGGGTTAGGAAATACCAGTTTAACGTCATCTCTGGCTAAATCGCCCCAATCGCTTACCTGCTTTGGGTTACCTTTACGAACTAAAAAAGCAATGGTGGAATAGTAAGGTGAACTGGCATTAGGCAGTAGTTGTTGCCAATTTTCTGGGATCAATTTACCGCGGTCATGGAGGATCTGTACGTCTGTTACTTGGTTAAACGTCACCACATCTGCTGGTAATCCCTGCAGAATTGAGCGCGCCTGTGCCGATGAACCTGCGTGGGATTGCTTAATTTCGACGCTTTTACCTGTTTTCTCTTTCCAATGTTTGGCGAAAACGGGGTTATAGGCACTGAATAATTCCCGCGCGATATCGTAAGAAGAATTCAGCAGGGTTTGATCTGCGGCAGCCACATTGAGCGACGTTCCCAGAAAGAGCGTTCCCAGTAGGGCCTTTATCACTTTTATTTGCATTTGCTACTCCTTGAACTGGCAACTTTGTCAGCGTTATGACATATAGAGTAGTTGAAGTAATTATTTATAAGAAGTCAGTTAAATAGAACTTTTTTGAATAAGTATGAGCGATTTATTGTATGCCATAGATCATTTTCACTGTGTTTGTGCATGCTAACCCACTTAGAATAGGCTAACGCTTAGTTGTTTTTATCAAGTAAAGGATAATCCTAGTGTCTGACTTTCCGACAATTGAAGCCTGTATTGGGCAAACTCCGCTGGTTCGCTTGCAGCGGCTTAATTGCGGCACCTCAACTGTACTGTTAAAGTTGGAAGGGAATAACCCTGCGGGATCAGTAAAGGATCGTGCAGCACTCAATATGATCATTCAGGCTGAACTTCGCCAAGAGATCAGCCCGGGTGACACGCTTATCGAGGCGACGAGTGGTAATACTGGGATTGCCCTAGCGATGGCGGCGGCGATCAAAGGCTACAAGATGATCCTGATTATGCCCGAAAACTCGACCCAAGAGCGTAAGGATGCGATGCAAGCTTATGGCGCAGAACTCATGCTGGTGGATAACATGGAGACGGCGCGGGATTTGGCACTGCAGTTACAAACCGAAGGTAAAGGCAAGGTGCTGGATCAGTTTAATAATCAAGATAATGCGAATGCGCACTTCCTCACCACAGGTCCGGAAATCTGGCAACAGAGTCAAGGAAAAATCACTCACTTTGTCTCTAGTATGGGGACAACTGGCACCATAATGGGGGTGTCTAAATACCTTAAAAGCTGTAATCCTGACATCACGATTGTTGGCCTTCAGCCCGCCGATGGCAGTAGCATTCCGGGGATCCGCCGTTGGCCGCAGGCCTACTTGCCGGGGATTTTTGATGCATCCCGTGTTGATTTAGTCATGGATGTTGAAGAGCAAGATGCAAAAGCCATGGCGAGAACCTTAGCGCGTGAAGAAGGGATTTGTGCCGGCGTCAGTTCGGGCGGTGCTGTGTTTGCTGCGCTTGAGATAGCCAGACTGAATCCTGATTCAGTGGTTGTGGCGATTGTTTGTGATAGGGGTGATCGTTATCTTTCGTCAGGGCTTTTCTCCTGAGTATTAGATATTTCGCCTAAGATATTTGACGACAAGCATTCTTCATTAATAAAAATGGGCGAAATTCGCCCATTTTTACTCACTCAGCCTTGATCATTTTGTCGGTGGGAACTGCGCCAAAATTCGGCTAACGGCTTTGGCGGTATCTTGGGCTTTCTCATTGCCGCCTGCATCGAAATCATAACTGTCGCTACCACGCCAAATGAGTGTTTTGGTTTTAGGGTCGACAATATCTATCTGAATAGTTTGAATTTTAGCGGTATCACTACCCAGTGGTACCCCAACGCTAGTGCCAATTCCTATGCCCCCTGAACGGCCGAATGTGCCTGTGCCTAATCCAATCGATAACCCTGAATCCTTAGGTTTATCTTGGGTCAGTAGGGCGTAGGCGACGTTAAAGTCGGGGGCTTGGGTATTTTCGACAAAGCCTTTTTGAGTCAACTGGTTGTTAATTTCGACTTGAATGCGCTGGGCGCTGAGCGGGTCGTCTGTGGGCTGTGGCGTTAGCTGGGTAAAGCTGTGCAGTGTGCTGAAGTCGTAATTGAGATCGTAATCGTTTTTCGGTTTACTGCTGCAGGCGCTTAATAAGGCAACAGCGACGAGCAGACTGGCAAAGTGACGGTATCCCATGATAGTGCTCCAAGTTGTACAAACTCTGTTCAATGTGCCTTGATTAAGGTTGTTTCTGCAAGTACTTTAGATAAGTGTGTTGTATTTGAATCGCTTTAAACGCCATTCGGCAGCTTCGTTTTGCGCAGGTGTCGTTTAACAATGGTTCATCTGAGTATGCTTCATTTGAGAACAGCTCATTTTGACAGAGGAATAGCGGCGGGTTATGGAACAGTTAGCCTTTTTTGATATCCCCAGTCCCTGTATTGGTGTGTGTCAAACCGATGCGCGCGGTTACTGTAATGGTTGCCTGCGAAGCCGTGACGAAAGATTCAATTGGTTAACGTTTTCAGATGCGCAAAAGTACGATGTCATTCGGCTGTGCACTCAACGTAAACGCCGTCGCCAGTTGGCGATGATGAAAGCACGGCAAGCGCAAATTGAGCAAGAAAGGGCGGCGTTAAATCCGCAGTTGAATTTTGAGCCTGAGCCCGAAGCCGATCTCGATTTTGGTGGCTTCGAGCTAGACTAATATTTTGAATTGCAAGTTAAATCGGCCAGTTAAATAGTCTTGTTTAACTCACTTGTTTTACTGGCTTGTAGAATTAGCGCATTGATGAATAACAGATGCGCAGCCGTTTAATCCCTATCCCAATCCCTATTACAGCTTGCGCTTCTTCGGCCAGATTAAATTAAATCGGGTATGTTGCTCATCGCTGGTGACGCTGACATTCCCCTGGTGTCGCTGCATAATCCGTTTGATGATCGCAAGCCCCAAACCATGCCCTTTATTGCCATTTTGCACCGATTGGCTGCGATAAAAAGGCTCGAACACTTTCGGTAAATCCACCGAGGGGATAGGTTCGCCGTTGTTACTCACACTTAAATTGACCCTGTGCTGTGTCTGCTTTACTTCAATAATGATTTCAGTACGGGCAAAGCGTTGGGCATTGGTCAGTAAATTTTGCAGCGCACGTTCAATCAATGCCGGCTCTCCAAACAAGGGCAGTTTTTCGACTTCTGTCTTTAAGATAATAGGCGTTGGACTTAAGGTTTCTAGGCGCTTAATGCTTTGATTGATGAGATTAATTAGATCGTATTCATCCAACTGGATACCTTCTCGCTGGGACTCTAAACTGGCGTAGGTTAGCAGTTCCTGAAGCAAGTCTTCCATTTCTTTGATATCGAGCTGCATTTCATCGAGAAAGTCTTGGCGCTTTTGTTCGTCCGAATCAGGCTGACAATACATGGGCATGAGTGCAAGGGCGAATTTGAGCCTCGCCAGCGGCGTGCGGATCTCATGGGATACCGCATTAGACAGGTGTTTTTGGTTTTCTATCAAGGCACTAATATGCCGCGCCATTTCATTAAAGGTATTGGCTAAGGGTTTAACTTGGGAACGATTTGATAGAGTAATTCGCGTGTCCCATTTCGCTTCGCCAAACTCTTTAGTGGCCTTACGTAGTATGCTCAAATCCCGTGAAAGCGGGCCAACCCAAATTAGCGCAACGAGGGCGAGTGATAAATAAAAGAACAGGGTGAACAGGCTGCGAAGGTTGCCTCTAGGATCGATGTCCAGCGGCCCTGCCATTAAGACTTGATCGCCGACTCGGATAAATTGCAGCAGAATATCGTCATTGGTCGTGGTAGTGAACACCTTGCTTGTGCTTAGCGCTTGATTGTCTGCCAGCGCGACTTGATCGGCACTGAGCAATTGCAACGGCATCACAGGATTGGCAGGGATCGCCTCCAGATACCTTTGGCGGGTATCGGGAGGCAGTTCCGCTAACAATTGAGCCAAGGCCACTAATGGCGCATCGAGGGCGTTATTGTCATCCACATTTTTCTGCCACAAGCTGTCGAGTGTCCAGCCAATCCCAAGCACGCTGAGACTGAGTAGCAGATATAAACTGATAAAGAGACGTTTCACTGTATGTGTGCTTAGTTATTCCAGGCTTCAGGCGCAAAGAGGTAACCTTGTCCCCAAACGGTTTTAATTCTGAAAGGTGTCTCGATATTATCGTTGAGTTTTTTACGTAATCTAGAGATACGCACGTCAATTTTTCGATCTTTGCCATCGAAATCAATATTGAGTAACAGCTGATAGATATACTGACGGCTGAGCACTTGGCCCGCTTGTGAGGCCAGTAACCACAGCAACTCGAATTCATGGCTGGTGAGATCGATTTCAGTTTCATTGAGGCGAATCGCGTGGGTATGCGGGTCGATACTCAGTTTACCAAAGGTCAAGCAGTGGGATTCCGCCTGAGGTGGTTGATTCTGACGGCGCAGTAAGTTGTTGATCCGCGCGACTAACAGGGCAGGATCGACGGGCTTAACCACATAGTCATCGGCACCGAGTTCTAGTCCTTTGATTTGATCTTCACTTGAGCCAAGTGCGCTCATCAATAGGATTGGGCCGGCAAAATAGTCGGGCAGTTTCTCACACAGGGTGAGGCCATCCATGCCCGGCAACATAATATCTAACAGTATGATATCTGGCTTGTAATTGATTAATCGCGTTAATACTGTGTCGCCACGGCGTTCAACTTCAACATGCATACCATGGGATTTTAGGTAATCTACAATCAAGTTTGCTAGGCGAACGTCGTCTTCAACCAATAATACTCTGTGGTTCGATTGTGGGCTTGTCATTAAAATAAACTCCAAGGATTGCGGTAACGTCTGCGAACCTGAGGTTGTGATGCAGAAGTGATTTTAAGTTTGGCACCAGCCAAAGTTTGGTTACTGTCTTTACTCACCATGACAAATTGAATATCCGTCATAGTGTGGATTTTCATGCTTAACGTATGGGTTGAAACTGAATCACTGCACCATTTGGGATAGGCGGCATTGTCGGACAAAATACAGATAAGCTCATCTTTGGCGAGTTCCCACTGCAGTTCAATATAGACGTCGCAGGCCTGAGTTTCTGAACTGGTAATACAAATTTCAGGTGTGAGTTTTAATGCCGCGTCGCGAGTTTTAGCTTGAGCAGAACTTGGGCCCATCAAGCCGAGGCTTAGACCAAGAAAGCAAAGCAAGCTTAACTGAGGCAGCGTCACTAACGTTAGAACCTATAGGCTGCGCCGATAAAGTAGGTGCTGCTATAGTCTTGGTCTAACAAGGGACTGGCGGCAATCTCATCGGCAATTAGAGTGTAACGAACTGCCAAGAGTAGATCCCAATTGTCAGTTAATATATAACGGGCCGTCATTTCCGCACCTTTATCCCAACCTGATTTTGCTTGATATTGTTCACTCCAATAGGCGTTTTCACTTGGCCTAACGCCATAATAATAATCGACCACTGCTTGGCTCTTCCAATCAAACACCAGTGCGAATTCAAAAATGAAACGATCGTAATCCCAGCCATAGGTCCATTTTATTTGTGCTTCTGAACCTTGATGAACATTAAACATATCATGGGTGTATGCCAATCGAATAATGCCGAGTCTGGTATAGATGAATGCTTCGGCACCGCCAAGTAGGGTGAAGTTCCGCGTCTCTAAAGAATTAAATTCACGTTCGGGCTCAGTCGACAAAGACATACTATTTATGGCTTTGGCTTCAATTTGTGTACCGCGGTTCAAAAAGATATTCGATGGATCCCATCGGTAGAAATAGGCTCTATCTAAGCTATAACTGGTGACGAGATTGAACGTGAAGCTTTCTTGCTCGGCTAAGGTGTAGCCTAAATTACCATTGTCGAAGAACCAGTGTTCGCCGTAGTAGGCCACTGTAGGGATAAAGAACAGTGGAATATCGTCAAAATCCTTGAGTGGATTGCTTTTTTGCCCCCAGCCAATGGCGACGCCAAGATCCCAGTTGTTCATCTCAATGCATTGATTTTCTGATGAACAGGCTTCTTTCGCCATTCCAACAGAGGGCAAAATACTTAAACTTGTAATGAGGACAAAAAGAATGCGATACATGATTTAACGATTAAGGGCTGAGGTTAACAATACAGGAAAATAGATTAGCATTTTATGCCCAATTCAACAGTGGTTTCATTCGCAGGGATGCAAAATGATACAGCTATCAATTAAATAGTAAATTTGTAGATCGCACAATACCTTGATAGTCATGCTAAAAGCCTATTTTTGTGGCTTTCGTACGGTTAATTGTAGATGTTAAATTTTGTATTCGATAGGTTTCGTCTGTAACGGAAATGATATTAATTGTGAGCTGAATAGCTGTGTTGCTTGAAAATAATAATGCCATTCGCAGATGTGAATGGCATTTAATGAAGCTGAATAACGCGATGTTGCGGTAATAACACAGAGATTAGAATGAAGATTAATTAACCTCAGTAACCGACTTGTAGCCCATTTCTGTCAGTTGATCGTTTACACAATCAAGCACATATTGTTTTAGCTCTGCATTTTCGACTTGATCTTCAGAGGCCATCTGCTGGCACACTTCTTTCAGCTGAGCGATATCGGCTGCTGGTGCAGGCGGTAAAGAGGAGTCGTCAGCAAAGGTCGTGAAGCTCACTAATGCCAACAGGGTGAAAACAGCTGATAACTTATTCATTTTATTTCCTTTAGTTATGTATTGTTAACCACAGATTAAGAAGCATTCTCTTAATACCACTGCGCCAACACCAGCAATTTATCACTGCTATTCTGTTTTAGATATAAATAATTTTTACCTTTTGGGGTTAAGGTTTTTTAGCTTGTTTTCCCTTGATTCGCTTCAAGTAAGTGACCAGCTTAAGTGCAGAGCCATTGACTTCGATTTAGCCATTCTCCCAACAGATGAACCTGTTGAGTTTGGCTTTAGCGCGAAGGGCTTTGTGCAAAGGTTATGTGCAGAGTGAGTCGTGCTTAACTCCCGCATTAGCTTCGTAGGCTAAAATAGGCTAAATCTGGCATTCCAGAGTTGTTTTTTTCAAAAGCGCCACTTACATCACCTTAACCACTGATTTGCGATTAAGTGCAGTATTCTTGCTATTTTAGCCCTCGTTTTGATTAAGGTTTTAAGGGCGCTTAATACCAAACTATGCGGAAGTTATAAAAAGTCGCATAAAATGCGATATGACGCAGGTTGTAGTCGACTTTATTCCTAGAATATTGAATTGAAAAGAATTAATTTTTAATCAAACTTAGGACTCGGTTTATTTTTAATATTTTTATTTTAAGTGTATGTTTTTATTTTATATTTATTGCTACTTATTCATTTTAAATGATTTCGTTGCCAAGGTTGTGGCTATCCTCTAGAATGCGCGGCTCTCGCAGGTGCGATAACATAAGGTTTACGGTTAATGCCGTTGATTTTTATTGAATTATTGATTTTTCTCTAGGGGAACTCTGTGTCTACAAAACTGGCTAATCCAGCGCCATTAGGTTTAATGGGCTTTGGTATGACAACGATTTTGTTAAACATTCATAACGCGGGATATTTCCCTATTGATTCTATGATCTTAGCCATGGGGATTTTTTACGGCGGCATTGGTCAAGTGATTGTGGGTATTATGTGTTTTATGCGCGGCGATACTTTCGGTACGACGGCATTTACCTCTTACGGTTTGTTTTGGTTAACATTAGTGGGATTAATCCTAATGCCTAATGCGGGCATTGCGGCGAGTCCAACGTATTTTATGGGCTGGTATTTAACGCTTTGGGGCATATTCACCGCATTCATGTTTGTGGGTTCTTTACGTTATCCACGAGCTAAGCAATTTGTGTTTGCTTCTTTGACTGTCTTATTTTTCCTATTAGCGGCGCGTGATTTCACGGGCAGCGCCTTGATTGGCACTATTGCTGGCTTTGAAGGGATCATCTGTGGTGCGAGTGCGATTTATTTTGCGATGGCGCAGGTGCTCAATAATGAGTATGGCAGTACGATTTTACCGGTTGGTGAATTGAAAAAGTAATGCTGCAGTGATGAAGACTGGTGAAAAGGCTGATGCAGATCAGCCTTTTTTATGGGTGTTTTTTAGCGGGACTAGATTTTAGTTTTAATATAGGCCGCAGCCGCCTCATCTAAGCTACGCAAGGATACATAACTCGTGCCTGCCTTGTGGGTGATCAAGAAACCTTTTTCAGTTTCTTTAATTCGGTAAATGTCGGTCCATAAAATTTGGCTGGTCACTGACATAGATTGAGTGTGGATCCCTTGCTCATCAATGGTGAGCGTGACCTCATTGCTGGCCGCTTTACTCATCATTTGACGCATTAACCACCATGCCTTGTGATACTTCACATTGAGTGCATCGATAACGCCGACTCCAACGAAAAAGTAAGCTAAATAGAGGCTAATGTCAGCAAAAATTAGTGCGATACCTATCAGGGTCAACCCTATGGCTTTGTAGTAAGGTTTGAGCGTGGGATCAGATACGACAGATTGGGTATAGCACTCATCGAAATGCGCTTTATCTAAAATATAGGTCGTTGAGTAAGAATAGGGTATGGGCATGATGTCATCTACTTTAGGTGCTACTTAATGCGGGCTAGTGTAGCGATAACAGTGATGAAAGTAACTAAAGTCACTAATTCATAAAGCCACTAATGCATAAAGTTGCTAATGTCTAAAGCGCTAAGATCGCTCGCGTGAGTATAGGTAAGTGCGGCGTCGCGTCCTAGGCCAATGTTGGGATTATCTCTTCGATAAAGCTAACACTGGGAGTTGGACAGAAATGCTGCAACGGCTATATTAGTCTTGACGTCAGCGTTATTCGATCCCCATGAGTCCCTCAAGGAGTGCGAAAGCATAATGGCCTTAGTCCCTAAAGATTTTGTTAATTACAAATCAACGCCGGTTTTCAGTCGTGACAACGTCCCTAAAATGTTGCTGCACATGCACAATACTAAGGCTGGCGTGTATGGGCAGATCCAAGTGCTAACGGGCAGCTTAAAGTTCTATGGCTATACGGGCAGTAGAGGCGAGTTAGATAAAGAAATCATCATTCGCGCCGGTGAGACGGCCATTTCTCATCCTGAGTATTGGCATAAAGTGGAGCTGCTGAGCGAAGATACCCAGTTCAGACTTCACTTTTATGCCCATAAGGATTCGGCCATAGTGGCACAGCAACAATCCGAGCGAAGTGAATAGTGCTTAGCATCTAGCACTCAGTTCAATTCGCACGGTTCGCGGCTGCAGTTGACCACTTTTTTTAATAACGACTTACGCTAATACCGTTAATAGCGATTTCGCTCCGCCGGAATATCAGTCAAATACTCGACAAATTCCACTTCAAAACCATGGGCGTCAAAGAAGTAAATATTACGCCGATAGGGATCTTCCATGCCATCTTTGGCAATCGGGAAGCCTGCTTGGGTCAATCTTGCTATCACAGCATCTAAGTTGTCGGTGACAAAGGCAAAATGCGCCAGTCCAATTTGATGACCCGTTAAATCTCGGTTTTCTCCCTCACCATTGTCACTAAAAGCAATGTATTGATAATCATCGCCAAAATGAATCCAATTGCGAGGTTTGCCGTACCAAGTGCCTTTATCGCCACCACGAACACGCCAGTGGGGAAAAGCCGCTTGATAAAAGCGCAGTGCTGCGGGGATGTCGTCTACGACTAAGTTGATATGCTCTAAATGAATCATAATGCGTTCCTTGTAATGATTTTAGTCTGTTGCTGGTGGTTAAAATCTCAAGCCGCCTACATACCGTAACAGTATTCCTGCTGCTTTGGGTACGCTTGTCCGGCATGTTGTTGACGAATGGGCGCTAATGCTTGGGCGTATTGATGCAGCATATACAAGCTGTACTGCACTCTTTCCCTGAGTGCGATATCTCGAGCACCTTCGGGAACGGTATTGAGTACATTGCTAACATTGCGGATGATCAAGTGATCGGGAATGGGCACTAATTTATTGTTTTTGAGTGCATTCATCTTCACTTCAACGATGGGATAAGTACCGCCAATTCCGCTTGAAACAGAAATTAACAGTGCCGGTTTATGGGCGGTTTCTTCGCGAGTACACATCAATAAAAAGTTCTTCAGTAGTGGTGATGCCATGCCGCCCCATTCAGGGGTGATAAGCACCAGCGCATCGGCTTCATCGACGCTTTGTTCTATTTCGGGCCAGTGCTCCCCCTTATTGTCTTCCTCTCCATCCCAAAATGGCAGGTTAAATTGGCATAACTCTAAGTGATGTATGCTGGCGTAACCCATGGCATGGGGAGATGAGAAACTGCTTTCGGCAATATAACGACCGACTTTAGCACTTTGGGAGTCGGGTCTTTGGCTGGTGCTGATGATGAGTAACTTCATTAAGTAAACCTATTTGTTTATAAATTATTTATAAGGTAATTACTTTATTTAATCTTGTAAAGGATAAAGTAAATAAAAAAGTTTATTTAATCTATTAAAGCGGTACTGGATCGGAGATAATGCGCTGGCTACCATCGGAGAGTTCAGATGAAAACCACTGATAAGATTATTCAATTGCTCAAGTTACATGGCCCACTTACCGCTAAAACCTTAGCTGAGGAATTGGCGTTAACGACTATGGGCGTACGTCAACATCTTCAAGCTTTGGAAGACGCAGGCGATGTGGACATCGAAGATAGAGTTGAAGGTCGTGGTCGCCCAACGCGTTACTGGAGATTAACTGAACAGAGCCGCAGTCACTTTGCCGATCGCCATGAGGAATTGACGGTGCAGCTTATTGATTCGGTGAAAATGATCTTTGGCGACCAAGGCTTGGATAAGCTTATTGATTACAGGGAGCAAAGTGCGTTAACCCAATATCGTGCCGCTATGGAAGGGGCGACAGATATTCCGACACGTTTGGCCATCCTTGCGAAATTACGTTCGAACGAAGGTTATATGGCGACGATGGAACAGGTAGATGGCGTGTATTTTTTACTCGAAAATCATTGTCCTATCTGCGCCGCAGCGACTAAGTGTTTGAACTTTTGTCGCTCAGAGTTGCAACTTTTCCAGCAGTTATTCGCCGATATCGCGGTGGTGAGCCGCGAAGAACATATCATCGAAGGTGCACGCCGCTGTGCATATAAGATTGAGGCTATTTCTCACTAGTGGGACTTAAGCCGCTCAATTATGGCGCTTTATCTTTAGGATAAAACGCCACTGAGCGCCAACGCTATATATCAAGCGTTAGTGCGCAGCTTAGAACTTAGTCGCTTAGAGCTTTTCAGGTTCGTGATAGGCCAATAACGTTTCGAAACGAGCATGTCCTTTAAGTTGTGAGAAATCCGCCTCATCTAAGGCCAGTTCCTTGAAGGATGCGCTGTTATGAATGGCGCGCTCTAAATCAGAAATCGCTCTATCTTCAACCCCTAAGCAAGCAAAGGCACAAGCTCTTTGATAAAAAGCGTGAGCGTTTGTTGGATCAACTTCCAGAACGCGATTACACAGGCTTTGTGCCCAGTTAAATTCGCGCATTTCCATTGCGGCGTCGGCCTTGTAGGTCAGCGCTTCTAAATCCCCTGGTCGAATCGTGAGAATTTCATCATAGACTTCAATTTTCTGCTCTGGCGTTTGTGCACTTTGCGCCCGTAGCCAGAGGTTATGGATTTCATTGATGATCTCAATCTCGCGATTATTGTCCGTGATAGTACGGCTCTTACGCTTGAGTTCTTGCTCAAGTACTTTGAACTTTTCTTCGTATTGTTCGGCAATACTTTGCAGCTGGTTAGCAGCCAGTTTGGCGGTGTGCGTTTTGATTTCTCGCAGGGATTGCCAACCGATAAAGGCGACTAACGAGGCGACACCCGCGATGATGTAGAAGAAGTAAGTTACAGTGACATTGGCGTAGTTCATCGATTTGTCGGCTACGGCGAGTTCGCGGTCGGTGATGTCGATGGTGAGACGACGCTCTAGATCCTGTTGATCGTGTCTGAGGGATTTAAGTTCATCGAGGACATAACGCTCGACCAGCGGTTTATCATGGATAGCGGAGGGGCGAGCCGCTTCAGGAGGATTAACTGTATCGTTCGCTTGGGCGAAAAAAGAGCTCGCTAGCGTCACTAAAAACAAGGCTAAAAATAGCAGGTTCGAACGTATTAAAGCGGGACTTGCGGATAAGTTTTTGATGCGGTAACCACTCACAGTAAGATGAATTGAGCGCCTAGCTTAACAAATTTTACCTCGTTCGATCCAATTTAGCCCAGAATAGTCTTTGTTATAACCCTCTAGTTCGGCTCGCTATGAGCCGAACTTGCATCCTGCTAGAATGGCTATCTCATTCATATTTCGTCATTTGTGGTGTTATGCAATCTAAGCGCGGCCGACTCGATCGTTATCTTTGTACCCAGTTACACACTCACCGTAAAGCGGTGCGTGAACTGCTATTATCGGGCCGTGTGTGCGTCGATGGATTGATAGTGAAAGATATGGATAGGCAAGTGGATGAGTTTTCCCACATCCAACTCGATGAGCAAATACTGCAGGCCAATGCGCCCGTCTATGTGATGCTTCACAAGCCGATTGGAGTGGTGAGTGCTACCAAAGATACTCAGCATAAAACAGTGATTGATTTGCTTGATTGCGAAGCCCGTGATGAGTTGCATATTGCCGGCAGATTAGATTTAAACTCTTCGGGTTTGTTGTTATTAACCAATGACAGCCGCTGGTCTGATGCGCTGATGTCACCTACACACAAGGTCGACAAAGTGTATCGGGTTACCTTAGCTAATCCCATAACTGAAGAATACATCGCTGCATTTGCCGAAGGGATGTATTTTGGCTTTGAAGATATTACAACCCAACCCGCTAAGCTGGTTATCCTCGCTGATAACGTGGCTGAAGTGACTTTACATGAAGGTAAGTATCATCAAATCAAACGGATGTTTGGTCGGTTCCGCAATCCGGTTGTTGGCCTGCATCGATTATCGATAGGCGATATTGTGCTCGATGAAAAGCTGGCTCCGGGTGAAAGTCGCGCGCTCACTGCCGCTGAAGTTGCTTCTATCCGTTAAAAATGATGAACAGAAAAGTGCATCAAGCATTCATCGTTCTTGTCGTTATTGTTTGCCATGCTAACAATGAAAGCTAAGCATAAAAACGGACCTGAGCGTGAATCTTCTCAAGCCCGTGTCATGCCATTAAAGATCGGCGTGAGGGCCGAACACTTCATAGTGCATGCTTTCAGCCGCGACACCCAGAGCGAGTAGTTGTTGCTTGATGGCTGACATGAATCCAATGGGGCCGCAGAAATAATAACGTGCGTGGGGAAGCAACTGTTCGGCGACTTTACTTAACTCCATTTGCCCTTCGAAATCATAATCATCACCCAACTTATCGGTTGGGGCTGGCTCACGATACCAAACATGACTTGTCAGATTATGATGTTGCTGGCGCTTGGCGTAGATAGCCTGTTTGAACCCGTGTACGGCGCCTTGCTCACAGGCATGCAGCCAAGTGATAGTGCTGGGATGCTGCAGCTTGAGTAATTGATTGAGCATACTTTTCATCGGTGTTTGGCCTACACCAGCCGAAATGAGCACTACGGGGGTGTCCGCCGCGACTTCTAGGGTAAAGTCTCCCGCGGGTGGCATCACCGCGATTTTGTCGCCGACGTGTATCGCATCATGCAGCAGGTTCGACACTTGTCCGCCGAGTTCGCGTTTCACACTGATGCGGTAGCTGGTGCCATTGGGCGCATCGGATAAGGAATATTGGCGGATTTCTTCATATGCCAAATTCGGGTGTGTTAGCTTCAAACTTAAATACTGACCAGGGATAAAATCTTTAACGGGCTTGCCATCTTCGGGCGTCAATATGAAGGAGGTGATGACTGCTGACTCGGTATTTTTCGCGCTAATGACAAACTGACGCTCGCCCAACCAGCCACCATCTTGCTCTGCATACGCTTGATAAATCTGTGCTTCTCGCTGAATAAAGATGTTGGCTAAAAATCCATAGGCCTGTGCCCAAGCTTCTAACACTTCTTCTGTTACCGCATCGCCCCCTAATTCTTTAAGCGTTGCCAATAAATGGCTGCCGACGATCGCATACTGCTCAGGTTTGATCAGAAATCCCGTATGTTTTTGGGCAATGCGCTCAACCGTTGAACTCAGTACCGCTAAGTTTTCGATATTTTTTGCATAGGCTGCGACGGCATTGAACAGGGCTACAGGCTGACCACCAGAATGTTGGTGCGCCAAATTGAACACATCTTTCAATTCAGGATTATGTTTGAACATGCGTTGATAAAAATGGGTCGTCAGCGCAGGGCCTGCAGATTCGAGTAAGGGAATAGTGCTCTTGATAACTTGGATTGTACGGCTGTCCAACATAGAAAATCCTTAACGTGTAAATATTATGAATGTTTAATGAGTTTAAAGATCTATTTGATTTGGATCAATAGAGATTATCGCTATCCGTGCTATCGATAACGAGGCTGAGTTCATTTGAAGTGTTCAATAAAAGGAGAAATTAAATCGAGAAATGATGAAACGGATATTTTATTTCAATGGGTTACAGATGATGTGAATAAAGGAGTTTGACTGCAACAGCAAAAATGGTTGCAGTCGTTTGGTGGTTGATTGAGTTAAATTAGAGCTTAAATGCGCTCACTTGATTGCGCATGCTGCTGGCGAGCTTAGTCAAATTAATCACAGATTCACTTAATTCAGTCGCCGAAGCTGTGGAATGCTCGGCGATATCGCTGATGGCAATAATGCTGCGATTAATACTCTCGGCAACGCTACTTTGCTCTTCAGCGGCGGTCGCAATGTGGGTATTCAGCTCGGTGATGCTGTCTACTGAGGTGACAATTTCTTTCAGCGCTTGACCCGCCTGATTGGCTTTATCGTTGGCATCATCTACTTGATTGATACCGATTTCCATGGCGCTGACGGCTTCTTTAACCCCCTGTTGTAGGGTGGCAATCATGGCCTCAATTTCTTGAGTCGATTTTTGAGTGCGTTGCGCTAGGGTGCGCACTTCATCGGCCACGACCGCAAAACCGCGACCTTGCTCTCCCGCCCGTGCGGCTTCAATGGCGGCATTGAGTGCCAGTAAATTGGTTTGTTCGGCAATGCTCTTAATCACATCGAGAACGCGGCCGATATTTTGGCTTTCATTAGATAAAAATCCAATGACCTGCGCCGTTTTTTGAATTTGATCAGAAAGCTGCGACATACTGCTAATCGATTGCATCACAATATTATTGCCGTTAGCGGCATAGGTATCGGCATCTTTGGCTGAATCCGCTGCGGCAGATGCGCTTTGGGCGACTTCGGCAACGGTGGCCGTCATCTCATTCATGGCCGTTGCAGTCTGCTCCGTTTCGGCTTGTTGCTGTTGCATTCGTTTATTGGTGGCTTGGGTGAAGCTACTTAACTCATTTGCCGAACTGTTGACCGTAGTTGCCGCCTCGGCAATGGAATGAAGAATGCCCCGTAAGTGTTCAATCACTTGGGTGAGGCTCGTGGATATTTGCCCTAGCTCATCGTGATTAAAAGTGGTGAATCTGACGGTGAGATCAGAGTCTTGATGGATCATCTTCAATTTACCGAGGATGTCATTAATGGGATTCATCACGCTGCGATTGACCCAGAGTCCAATCACAATACTGATGATCATGGCGGCACAGGCTAATGCCACAAAAATAGTGATTGAAGATTGATAAATGGCATTTACACGATCTTTTTCTTCGCCTGCTACGCGGATTTGCAGTGCAATCAGTTCAGATATTTGGTTGCTGATAGGATCGATCGCTTGGTACAGCGGCAGGATATTGGCTGAGAGTTGGCTTGAAACATCGCCGTTTAATCCTCTTAAGCGCGAGACCAGGGTATCAATCTGTTGATTCGCGGGGGAGAACAGCACTTCGGCTTGTTTTACGAGTCGGGATTCTTCTGAGGTAAGCTCGGTAGATAGGTATTTTTGCCAATGTTGAGTAATAGTCGATTTGGCACTGTCTAGCGCTTCAGCCGCTTGCGAGGCGGTGAAACCACCCGCGTTCGCCTTATTGACCGCATCGATAACATCGACCGCATACTTATCGGCAATCACTTTTAAATCATCCAGCGGCACCACTCTGTCGTTATAGATGCGTTCAACACCCGACTCAATGTTGCCCATCATATTAATGGCGAGAAAACCAATCGTCAGTAACATTGCAAGGGGGACCAAAATGCCGATAAACATTTTTTGTTTTATTTGTAGACCGTTCATATGGGATAGCCTCAGTGAACTAAAGAGTCCTTTAGGCAGAGCTCGAGCTATCCCTATAATGAGTCTGTAACATTAGGTATAGCAAATCAGCGGAAAGAGGTGAGAGTAACAGAGGATTTATTTTGTTTTAGATACAAAAAAACCTCGCTAAGCGAGGTTTAAATGTTGGTACAGATGAGAGGACTTGAACCTCCACGCCCTTGCGAGCACCAGCACCTGAAGCTGGCGTGTCTACCAATTCCACCACATCTGCATGGCTATCCGAAATTTCATCGAATGAGTAATCTTAAAACCGAAGAAACAATCTTAATGCTTTGTTTCATTCGTTGAACTGCAATTTGGTACAGGTGAGAGGACTTGAACCTCCACGCCCTTGCGAGCACCAGCACCTGAAGCTGGCGTGTCTACCAATTCCACCACACCTGCACTGTACCTATTGCAGTTCTCTAACATTAGTCGCTGAAGCAACCAATTTAAAGATGGTGCCCGAACCCGGAATCGAACCAGGGACACGAGGATTTTCAATCCTCTGCTCTACCGACTGAGCTATTCGGGCGACGGGCGCAATTTAAAGGCTTTTCGGGTTTTGAGTCAATAGATTTTTACTAAATAACGTAAAAAGTGACTCGGTTGGATAAGATTTACACGAAAGTGTCATTTACGCTGCAAGTGGCGAGCTAAAAATAGTCAAACCACTATCCACGCTGGGGACTTAGCAATATCCAGTGATGGGTTATCTTGGCTAGCAAAGCAAAAAAATGCCCCTATTAAAGGGGCATTCTCGGCTAGTTTGATAAGATTTCATTGTTTGGATAGTTAGCTTGCATTACCATGAGCACGTTTTGCTTCAGCTTGCTCTGACCTAATTCGCCATAAGCTTCTATCATTATCTCTAATGCCCGTTCATTTGAAGGGGTGCCAGGATATGTTTCCATTACAGATTGTGCTCGGATTGCTGCGGCGCTCCATGCATTCATCTTGAGATAATATTCGGCAACTTGGATTGAATATCTTGCTAAGCGATTCTTCAACGCTAACATGCGTTTTTGCGCATCGGCGGCATATTTGCTGTTAGGGTAAGTTTTGATAAGACGATCAAAATCTTTGAAAGCATCTTGAGCATTTTTAGGGTCACGATCGGTTCGGTCGATATTTAGCATATCGTGGAACAAATAGTTGTCGGCTTGCATGTTCACTAAACCGCGCATATAAAACACATAGTCAATATCAGGGTGGGTAGGATTAAGACGGATAAATCTGTCTATGTTCGCAATCCCCGAAGCGACATCGTCCATTTTGTAGTAAGCATAAATCAGGTCTAACTGGACTTGAGTTTTGTGAGGTCCGAAGGGGAAGCGTGAGTCTAACGCCTCCAAAGAACGGACAGCTTTAGAGTAATTGCCAAGTTCCATAGAGGTTCTTGCCTGAGTGTAAAGCACATCAGGTGACGTTTTGGCGGCAATATCGTTATCATCAGGGCTGCTGCTACAGGCTGATAACGCTAGTGAAAATAGGACTAAGGTAACGCCTTTGGAAAATTTATACATACTTGAATTCAATTCTTTTTAAGTTGTAGTTAAGAATTTTTCCATTTCACTATAAAATAGAAAACATCCGATTGTAACAGATAGCACACATTTTTTGACCCCTAAATGGGGATACGGTTCCTATGACACAAGAGATTAATCTAAAAAGCGAGATTTCGGCAACACAAACTGGACTGAGATTAGATCAGGCCCTAGCAGAGTTGTTCCCAGATTACTCGCGCACGCGCATCAAGGAATGGATCCTATCTGATGCAGTTCACGTTGACGGCGTTGTCGTTAATAAGCCCCGCGAGAAAGTTTATGAGCTGCAACAGATACTCATAGACGCCACTCTCGAAGAAGAAGTCCATGCCGCGGCGCAGGCCATTGATCTGGATATCGTCTATGAAGATGACGACATCATCGTGATCAACAAGCAAGCTGGATTGGTGGTTCACCCTGGTGCTGGCAATGCCGATGGCACTTTGATGAATGCACTATTGCACCATTGTCCTGATATTGAGCATGTGCCACGTGCAGGTATTGTGCATCGTCTGGACAAAGATACAACAGGTTTGATGGTCGTTGCCAAAACCGTTGAAGCGCAAACCCATTTAGTTGCCGCTTTGCAGGCCCGTGAAATCACTCGTGAATACGAAGCGATTGTTATGGGTACTATGACTGGTGGCGGTACTGTGGATGAGCCGATTGGTCGTCATCTTACTAAACGTACTCACATGGCCGTGCTGCACTCAGGTAAACCTGCGGTGACACATTACCGTGTCGCGGAAAAATTCCGTAACCACACGCGTTTGAGATTACGTCTAGAATCTGGCCGTACTCACCAGATCCGTGTGCACATGGAATACATAGGCCATGTGTTAGTGGGCGATCCTGTGTATGGTGGTCGTCCAAAACCGCCTAAAGCCGCGAGCCCAGAGTTTTTCGATATCCTGAAAAACTTCAAGCGCCAAGCGCTGCACGCAGTTCGTCTAGAATTAGCTCACCCAGTGAGTTGTGAAATCATGAGCTGGCAAGCGCCAATTCCTGAAGACATGGTGATTTTGACTAAAGCACTGCGTCAAGACACGGTAGAGCATCCGATCGAGTATCTCTAAGTGTTTGATCACGATTGGCCTGTTCCTGCTAATGTTGGCATCGCTATGACAAATCGTCATGGCGGTGTGAGCGTGTATCCCTATGACAGTTTGAATCTTGGACTGCATGTCGGTGATGCTGAACAGCAGGTGATGGCTAATCGTGAATTACTCTGCAAACAATTAGCGTTAACCGCCGATCCTGTCTGGCTTGAGCAAGTCCATGGTACCCATGTGCTCAATTTAGACACGCTGAGCTTAGCTCAGGCAGCGGGTACGCCGATTGCCGATGCCAGTTTTAGCCGAACTGCGAGCCAAGTTTGCGTTGTGATGACCGCCGATTGTTTACCTGTATTGCTGTGTAATCAAGCGGGAACCGAAGTGGCTGCGGCCCATGCCGGTTGGCGCGGTTTATGTGATGGCGTGATTGAGGCCACCGCGGCGCAGTTTAGTTCTCCTATGGATGAGTTGATTGCCTACCTCGGCCCGGCCATTGGTCCGCAAAAATTTGAAGTGGGCGTCGAAGTGAAGCACGCATTCTGTGGCTTACATCCACAGGCGGCTGCGTGTTTTATTCCCAGTGGTGACAAGTATCTGGCCGATATTATTGGCTTGGCTAAATTACGCTTGAGTTTACTCGGCATCAAGCATATTTATAGCGCCGATATCTGCACTGTCAGTGACACTGATTACTTCTCTTATCGTCGCGATAAGGTGACGGGGCGCATGGCATCGTTGATCTGGCTTAAGTCTTAAGTTAATTCCCCTACAATTTATATTTATTTCCGCGTTATCCGCTTGAATTTGGCTAAATAGCCCCCATCTTTTAACTAACGAAATGTAATACCAATCCTATTAAGATCTCTCCATTAGCGGTACTGATTTAACGCCACTAAATTGGCAAGATATCTTGTGGATTGGCATATCTCTACTATGTGAGTTTTAGGAGGCTGTATGCGACTCGATCGTATGACCAATAAATTTCAGCTTGCCATCTCAGATGCCCAGTCTCTCGCACTCGGGCGTGATCATCAGTTTATTGAACCGCTGCATTTGATGATGGCATTGTTGAACCAAGATTCAGGTTCAATCCATCCCTTATTGACCCAAGCTGGCATTCGCGTGAGTGCGCTGCGCTCGCTTTTGAGTCAAGAGCTTGAGCGCTTACCTCAAGTCGAAGGTACGGGCGGCGATGTGCAATTATCCCAAGGTTTAATACGTTTATTAAATCTGTGCGATAAATTGGCGCAAAAGCGTAAAGACAAATATATCTCTAGCGAGTTATTTGTATTAGCTGCGTTAGAAGGAGGCGATGCCCTCGCGCAAGCGTTGAAAAAAGCCGGCGCGACTAAAGAGTTGATGGAGCAAACCATTGAACAAATGCGCGGCGGCCAAAAAGTGGATGATCCGAACGCTGAAGATCAACGCCAAGCGTTGAAGAAATTTACTATCGATCTGACCGAGCGAGCCGAGCAAGGCAAGTTGGATCCTGTGATCGGCCGTGACGATGAAATTCGCCGCACGATCCAAGTATTACAACGTCGCAGTAAAAACAACCCCGTCCTTATAGGTGAACCGGGTGTGGGTAAAACGGCGATTGTTGAAGGACTCGCCCAGCGTATCGTTAATGGTGAAGTCCCCGAGGGCATTAAAAATAAGCGCGTCTTATCCCTCGATATGGGCTCATTGATTGCGGGCGCTAAATATCGCGGTGAGTTCGAAGAACGTTTAAAAGCGGTATTGAATGAGTTAGCGCAGGAAGAAGGTCAAGTGATCCTCTTCATCGACGAGCTGCATACTATGGTCGGCGCCGGTAAAGGTGAAGGCGCAATGGATGCGGGTAACATGCTCAAACCTGCGTTAGCGCGTGGTGATTTGCACTGTGTGGGCGCGACTACGCTCGATGAGTATCGTCAGTACATTGAAAAAGATGCTGCGCTTGAACGTCGTTTCCAAAAAGTGCTGGTGGATGAGCCAAGTGTTGAAGACACCATCGCCATTTTGCGTGGCCTGAAAGAACGTTACGAGCTGCATCACCATGTGGAAATTACCGATCCGGCGATTGTGGCGGCGGCGACTATGTCGCACCGTTATGTGTCGGACCGTAAGTTGCCCGATAAAGCGATCGATTTGATCGACGAAGCGGCATCGAGCATCCGCATGCAGATGGACTCAAAACCTGAGTCACTCGACCGGCTCGAACGTCGTGCTATCCAGCTCAAACTGGAGGAGCAAGCGTTAGCCAAAGAAAATGATGAGGCGAGCCGTCGCAGGCTTGACCATCTGCAAGAGGAATTACGTGACGTTGAAGCTAAAGCTTCAGAGTTGAACGAAATCTGGCGTACTGAAAAAGCCGCACTAGCGGGAACTCAGCATATTAAAGCCGATCTCGAACAGGCTCGAATGGATTTAGAAGTGGCGCGTCGTGCGGGTGATTTAACTCGGATGTCTGAGTTGCAATACGGTCGTATTCCTGAGCTTGAAAAACAGCTCGATTTGGCATCGCAAGCCGAAATGCAGGACATGACGTTATTGCGTAACAAGGTCACTGAGTTCGAAATCGCCGAAGTCTTGTCGAAAGCGACGGGAATTCCCGTATCGAAAATGCTTGAAGGCGAGCGCGAAAAATTACTGCAAATGGAAGTGGCGCTGCACGAGCGGGTGATAGGCCAAAACGAAGCCGTCGATGCGGTCGCGAATGCGATTCGTCGTAGCCGCGCGGGTCTGGCGGATCCAAATCGCCCGATTGGCTCGTTCCTTTTCTTAGGCCCAACGGGTGTGGGTAAAACTGAGCTGTGTAAATCACTGGCGAGGTTTTTATTCGATACCGAGTCGGCCTTAGTGCGCATTGATATGTCTGAGTTTATGGAGAAACACTCAGTATCGCGTTTAGTGGGTGCGCCTCCTGGATACGTGGGTTATGAAGAGGGCGGTTACTTAACGGAAGCCGTTCGTCGTAAACCGTATTCGGTGATATTGCTCGACGAAGTCGAGAAAGCGCATCCCGATGTGTTTAACATCTTACTGCAAGTGCTTGATGATGGACGCTTAACCGATGGTCAAGGTCGTACTGTAGATTTTAGAAATACAGTGATCATCATGACCTCGAACTTAGGCTCTGACATTATCCAAGAAGGATTTGGTCAAGTGACCTATGCAGAGATGAAAGCGGCGGTAATGAATGTGGTCACTCACAGTTTCAGACCCGAGTTTTTAAACCGTATCGATGAATCTGTGGTGTTCCATCCATTGGATGCTGCCAATATCAAGCGTATTGCTTCGATACAGATTGCTTCCTTACGCCAACGTTTGGCGGAAAAGGACTATACATTGGAAATCACCGACGACGCATTATCACTGATTGCGGAAATTGGTTTCGATCCTGTGTATGGCGCAAGACCGTTGAAACGGGCATTGCAGCAAGAAGTCGAAAACCCGCTGGCGCAGAAATTACTGCGTGGCGACTTGTTACCAGGTAAACCGATCAAGGTCAGCTGTGCGGGTGGCGAGTTAGTGTTCGAGCAATAACCAGTCGCTAGTCACTTAGTGTGTTGTTTGAATGCGATACGTTAACAGCAAGCTTGAAGTTGGATAGGTTGAAATGGGCGAACTGAAATAAGCGTTCATGAATGAACGAGCTTGAAATAAACTATCTTGTAATAAGAGATAGCGCTTTCTTAGTCAGTATCGCTCCCGCTTCAAGTACTAAAACGAAAGGAGCCGAGTTTTTAACTCGGCTCCTTTTTTATTGCATCAGCTTAATCGCTCTTCATTAATGGCTACTTCTTATCACAGAAGAGTTTGATTCTTTCCTGTTGCTGGGCAATCGAGGCTTGGCGGTCTTCCTCTGTCATAGCGACAGATTCACCCGAATCGGAAGTTTGGCGGATAAGCTTAGTGTGCGTCGTGAGAATATCTAAATTGTGTTTAGCACTCTCACAAATGGATTGAGCCTGTTTAGCATCTTTCTCTTTGATCAGCGCCGCTGACTTTTCTAATTCATTGGCTTCAGAAGTGGCTTCAGCTTTCTTTACCGGTGCGATAAAACCCACTTTCGCCTGCTCTAAATCTTCACTGTAGAGCTTTTCTGCTTTGATGTTTTCTTGTTGCGGGGCTTGTTGGCTGTAATGCGTCACCCCATTTTCGTCGACCCAAGTATAGATAACGCCCGCAGAAACGGGGCCAATGAAAAGGCCGAGCCAAAACCAGCGGCATAGCATAGTGCTGAACGTGTTCACTTTTAACATCGAAATCATCCCTAACTGGTCTCTCATCGACATGATAATAAAATATGTTATCTTGAAAGCTAACTTCTCTTCACTGAACTAGCGTAATAAGTGTATGCAAAATTCTTCAAATCAAACAGTAAAGAATAAAGGTATCTATTTATTACCGAACCTTTTTACGACAGCGGGTTTGTTTTCTGGTTTTTATGCCGTAATTGCTTCCATGAATGCTAACTTTGAAGCCGCAGCGATAGCCATTTTTATTGCCATGATCTGTGATGGGCTCGACGGCCGAGTAGCAAGGCTGACTAATACCCAAAGTGATTTTGGTGCTGAGTACGACAGTATGGCCGATATGGTGTCCTTCGGAATGGCGCCCGCACTACTCGCCTACAATTGGGCATTAGCAGACCTAGGTAAAATTGGTTGGCTGGCCGCATTTATCTATTGTGCAGGTGCGGCACTCAGGCTTGCTCGATTTAATACGCAAGTTGGCGTTGCCGATAAGCGTTACTTTCAAGGTCTCGCCAGCCCGGCTGCCGCCGCTGTTATTGCTGGCAGTATTTGGCTTGGTAACCAATACAGCCTCGATGGAAGAAACATCAGTTGGATTGCGGCCCTTGTTACGGCAGCAACCGGTTTACTGATGGTCAGCAATTTCCGCTATCACTCCTTTAAAGAAATTGACTGGCGCGGCAAGGTTAACTTTATCGTGATCTTACTGGTCGTCGGTGTGTTTGTGGTGGTGTCGGTGCAACCTGCATTGATTTTATGTGTCGGCTTCTACTTATATGCGATTTCAGGCCCGATCATTACTATCAGAACGGTGAGAAAACTCAAAGTCGCCCACGTTGTTGGAGATGATGTCGCGGCGAATGTAGAGACGGTTCCCTCGGCCCAAGCCGCAGCACAAACTCATGGTGTAACAGATCTCGAGAAAGAGAAACAAGATGAGCATAAATCTTAGGGTTCGTGCTTTTGATCATTGCTTATCATTAGCTAGCTGCGAACAAGAGTAAGGCATCACACAGGGCATAACGTTTTTAGAGGTTTGCTGATAGATATAGCTAAAAATTGCTATCAACTTCTGTTTATGCCCATTCAATCTATTAAAACCCCAGCAATAGGCTATTTCTTCTGCCAGACTTATCAACCCAAACAGCGATATTGCTCAATATTGCAGTATATTTCTGCAGTTTGGTGGTTATTCATTCGCTTGGCGCTGATTGTTAAAAAAGCCCTTGCACAAAATCTTCTGCTCCCTATAATGCGCATCCACTGACACGGCAGACAGCGTTAAGCAGCCTGATGTGACAGTTCATCGATGAGTTTACTGATTGATGAGTGTTGAGAAAGTTTGTAAAAACTCCTTGACGCGAAACGGAAAATGCGTAGAATACGCAGCCCTAGCCAACTGGAAGCGTTCGGCGCTCAGTGTGGTACTCACGTCCTCTTACGGATATTGAGTTGCTCTTTAACAAGATAAAACAAGAAATCTGTGTGGACACTCACAGGTGTTGAGTTAATCGAAATTACTTTACTTTCGAGTGAGTAATCAAAGAATTAAATCAATGAATGAGTGTTCATAGCAATATGTACATAATTT